>NZ_FYAW01000003.1:0-113659 GCF_900185735.1 Stappia sp. P2PMeth1
CCGGGAACCTTGATGACTACGGGTGCAAACCCGACCCCGGCACGGTCGCCGGCCGCTGGTCTCCCGGACGGGTGTGTCCGGGAGACCACCCAAACTCTACCACCAATGCAAACAAACAACCCCGGCCAAGCGCAGCGCGCGCCGGGGCCTATTGGCTGCCAGAGCGGCCGCGAGGACACCGGAACCCCTCCCGGCGTCCTCCCGGACGGCGCGCTCTCCTCTCGTCATCCCACGCGCAGACCCCTCCTTTCGTCATCCCGGACGGCGCGCAGCCGCGACCCGGGACCGGCGAGCCGAGGGCCTATGGGGTGCGCTCCCGACCATCCCCACGACCGCGGCGGCTCTCCGGTCCCGGATCGTCGGCCTTCGGCCTGCGGCCGGAAGGGCGCCGGAGCGAGCCCCCCCCCTCCGAAACCGCCCCTACCCGCCCGGCCGGCAGAGAAACGCTGCGGCGAGCGTCATCGGCGCGCGGGCGGAGGTCGGGCACGCGGCCTCCAGCGGCTGCCAGGTGGTGTTGTTGAGCATCATGGAACAGCGGGCGAGCCTCGGCCCGTCGGGGCCGCGCAGGCAGACGGTTTCGCCGATCCGGTACTTCACGCCGAAATAGCGGCAGGTGCAGTCGGGGCGCGCGCGAACGCCGCTGCTGCCATCCGCAAGGGAGATACCGCCCGCGCCCCCCGGCCGGTCGGCAACGAGATCGGCGGCGGACGGCCCTGCGAAGGCCACGACCAGGAGCATGGCGCATGCCAGGCCCGACAGCAAAACGGCCAAGCGGGGAGATGAGATCGGCGCAAGCCCGCTGCCCGCGGCGACCCGTGAAAGAGCCGGCGCCGCCCGCCCGTCACGGGCCCGTCTGATACGGATGCGGGGCAGCCATGTCCTGCGCATGCGCGATGATAGCACGCACGCGCGGCATCGGCGAGCCTTCTGACGTTGCGGAATCCGGCCCTGGTCACCCGAATCCGAAATTCACCACACCAGAAACATAGGCTTGCTAGTCATCCTTTTGAATCTGAAGTTCGTTCAGAGCATGCCGAGAAATGTGACGAACTTCAGATTCGGGTGCCTAGTCGGTCGCCGCTCCGGCGACCAAGGTGCCGTTCTTCGCCAGCCAACTGTCGGCCATGGCGGCGGCGCGGCGGCGCACCTTTTCGGAGGCAAGGCCGAAGCTGCGCTCCTGCGCCTCGCCGATCCACAGCGCATCGGCGCCCTGCGCCCGGCGCTGGGCGACCGTCAGCCACATCAACCCGTCGGTGCGGTTTTCCACGCCGCGGAACTCGCCGTTCGACAGCAGTTCGCCGAGCCGCGCCTGCGCCATCAGATGGCCCTTCTGCGCGGCGAGCTTCAGCCAGCGCGCCGCCATGTGCGGGTCGCGCTCCTGCTCGTCGAGATACAGCATGCCGAGATGGAACTGGGCATCCGCGTCGCCGAAATAGGAGGCGGCATAGGTGAAGATCTCGCGCGCCCGCGCCACGTTCGGCTGGATCGCGCTGTTGTTGATGCCGGTGAGGTAATAGGAGCCGAGCTCGACAAAGGCGCTGGCGATGAACGGCGCGCGCGGCGAGGTCGGGCTGTCGTCGGCATATTTCGAGGCGACCTGGCGGAAATATTCGAACGCCTTGATGTCGTCTTCCTGCACGCCGTCGCCGCGCGAATACATCCGCCCGAGCTTCCAGGCGGCGAGCGGGTGGCCCTGCTCGGCCGCGAAGCGCAGCGAGTCGAGCGCCCGCTCCTTCTCGCCGGCATAGTAGAACTGCGCGCCGACGCGCAGCGCCTCGCCGGGCGAGAGATCCTGCGAGGCAGGCGCCGCGCCCGACAGTCTCGCCGCCGCTTCCGCAGCCGTTTCCTGCGCCAGGGCAGCAACGGGGGCAGCAACCGGCGCGACCAGCGTCACAGCCAGAGCCGCGACCAGAGTTCGGGCGACAGCGCACACAGGGCCTGAACCGACGATCCGCATCATTGAGCACCTCGCGCCCGCGCCGGGTCATCTGTCTTCGCGTGCCGGCAGCCATCGGCGGCCGTGTCGCATCGTGAAGCGTGCCCTTCGCGCAAGCGTCCTGTCCTTATCTCGCGGGTCCTCGTCCGGATGCCGAAAGCCGAAAGGCCGTCGCGCCGCCGGGCGGACCCGTCAGGTTGCGCGGCGCGCATCGGCGCCACGTCCCCCCGTCTGTTCTGCCCCTGATCCTGTCCGGGGAGAGACCTCCCCGACTGCCCGTCACGATACGGATCGGCGCACCTGCCAGTCGCCGAGTTCCGCCATGCGGGCCTCCTCTTCCTGTTCTCTCCGGACTCTAGACCGGCAACTGGGCAAGAGTAGGACCGTGCCCGCCATCCCGCCGCCGCATTCCCCGGCACAGGCTTCGGACACCCGTCACGGTGGCCGTCAAAAAATGGCCGAAACGCGGCATGGCCGCCCCGATCCCCTCGCCCATGGAAGAGTCTTGCAACACTGTTGCAGACTCGTCACAAACGACAGGGCCGACGGACCGCTCACCCGAGAAGCACATTCACCAGCGCGGAGACGATCAGCGCCCCCGCCGCCACCAGGTCGACCCGGCGCGCCACGCCCTTGTGCGAAATGATGTTCATGACCATTCCCTCCGGTTCCGCCCGCCTCTCAACCCTCGGGCCGCATCGCCATCCTGCCAGGGAGGAGTTGAAAAACGGTTGTTGGCCGGGCACTCAATGCTTGATCCTTGGCCGAATCCGCCGCACTTGGCAGACTTGGTGAATGATTCGGGCGCGGACCCGCGCCCCCGACCGGACAGAGCATGAGCATCGACCACGACCTCTTCGACACGGGCGCCGCCCCGTCCCCCGGCAAGCAGGCCAGCGCCGCGACGGTCGAGCGCCCAACCTCGGCATCGATCCCGGCGCCCGCGCCGAGCGCCCGCCGCAGCGCGTCCCCGCGCGCCGAGCGCGGCGACGGCTCCGACTACACGGCCGAGCATATCGAGGTGCTGGAAGGGCTGGAGCCGGTGCGCCGGCGTCCGGGCATGTATATCGGCGGCACCGACGAGCGCGCGCTGCACCATCTCTTCGCCGAGGTCATCGACAATTCGATGGACGAGGCGGTGGCCGGCCATGCCAGTTGGATCGAGGTGACGCTGGGCGCCGACGGCAGCCTGACCGTCGTCGACAACGGCCGCGGCATTCCGGTCGACCCGCATCCCAAGCACCGCGACAAGTCGGCGCTCGAAGTCATCATGACCACGCTGCATGCCGGCGGAAAATTCGACAGCAAGGTCTACGAGACCTCCGGCGGCCTGCATGGCGTCGGCGTCTCAGTGGTCAACGCCCTGTCGCAGGAGCTGACCGTCGAGGTCGCTCGCGCCCGCAAGCTCTATCGCCAGGTGTTCCGCCGCGGCGTGCCGGCCGGCCCGCTGGAATGCGTCGGCGACGTGCAGAACCGGCGCGGCACCCTGGTGCGCTTCGTTCCCGACGAGCAGATCTTCGGCAAGGGCGCGGCCTTCAAGGCGGCGCGCCTGTTCAAGATGGCGCGCTCCAAGGCCTATCTCTTCTCCGGCGTCGAGATCCGCTGGCGCTGCGATCCGGCCGTCGCCGCCCTCGAGGGCGTCGAGGCCGAGGCGACCTTCCACTTCCCCGGCGGCCTGCGCGACTATCTCCAGGATGCGCTCGGCAAGGAGCGCCGCGTCATCGACGACACCTTCGCCGGCCGGACGAAAGAGACCGGCCGCCATGGCGCCGTCGAATGGGCCATCACCTGGTTCGCCGGCGACGGCTTCATCAATTCCTACTGCAACACCGTGCCGACCCCTGAGGGCGGCACCCATGAGGCGGGCCTGCGCTATGCCCTGCTGCGCGGGCTCAAGGCCTATGCCGAGCTGACCGGCAACAAGAAGGCCGCCGTCATCACCGGCGACGACATCGTCACCTCGGCCGGCGCCATGCTCTCCGTCTTCATCCGCGAGCCGGAATTCGTCGGCCAGACCAAGGACAAGCTGGCGACCTCCGAGGCGACCCGCATCGTCGAGACCGCCGTGCGCGATGCCTTCGACCACTGGCTGACCGCCTCGCCGAACCAGGCCAACAAGCTGCTGGAATGGGTGATCGACCGCGCCGAGGAGCGGCTGCGCCGCCGCCAGGAAAAGGACGTCGCCCGCAAGACCGCGGTGCGCAAGCTGCGCCTGCCGGGCAAGCTCGCCGACTGCGCCTCCAACCAGGCGGCCGGCTCGGAGCTGTTCATCGTCGAGGGCGATTCGGCCGGCGGCTCCGCCAAGCAGGCCCGCAACCGGCTCAACCAGGCCGTCCTCCCCTTGCGCGGCAAGATCCTCAACGTCGCCAGCGCCGGGCGCGACAAGTTCGCCGCCAACCAGCAGCTCGCCGACCTGATCCAGGCGCTCGGCTGCGGCACCGGCAAGACCTATCGCGATGCGGACCTGCGCTACGAGAAGGTGGTGATCATGACGGACGCCGATGTCGACGGCGCCCATATCGCCTCGCTGCTGATCACCTTCTTCTATCGCGAGATGCCGGAGCTGATCCGGGGCGGCCATCTCTATCTCGCCAATCCGCCGCTCTACCGGCTGACCCAGGGCGGGCGCACGCTCTATGCCCGCGACGACGCCCACAAGGACGCGCTGCTCGCCCGCGAGTTCAAGGGCAATGCCAAGGTCGATATCGGCCGCTTCAAGGGCCTCGGCGAGATGCTTCCCGCCCAGCTCAAGGAGACGACGATGGACCCGGCGAAGCGCAGCCTCTTGCGCGTCGAGATCAGCGCCGCCGATCCGGAAGGCACCGGCTCGGCGGTGGAACGGCTGATGGGCAACAAGCCCGAGGCGCGCTTCCAGTTCATCCAGGAAAACGCCTGCTTCGCCGAAGAACTGGATATCTAGAATCGGGCCGGCCGAAAGCCTGCGTTTCGTCACGCCGACGCGCGGAAAAGTCGAAAACCGTCTTTCCGCCATATCGCTCATCCATTAATGCTGAAAGGCCCTGCCCGCCCCGCGGGCGGGCCGAATTGATCCCCGCCCCCGCCGGGCGGGCAAAATTATAACAAGGTCGAACGGCGCCGGGCGTCCGCGACCCAGTCACAGGAAGCCGATGCCGTGCTGAAGGCGATTCTCCACGCCTATATCCGCCGACGCCGGCCGCTGCGCGACCACAGCTTCCTGGTGCTTCCCCATCTCGGCCTTGCCTATGGCCGCTGCCCCAATTCGGCGAGCGAGGACATCCGCCAGGCCCTGCTGCGCCTGACCGCCGGCAGTGGCGGCGTTCCCTTCGACACCGACGATTTCGAGGACGACGAGACGGAGGACGTAACGGGAGCCGAGACGGAGACAGAGACCGAACCGGAGGCCGGCGACGACGCCTGCGCCTATGCCACCGGCACCCTCGCCTCCTGGGCCGACGGGCTCAATCTCCTGTCCGGACGCCAGCTCATGCGCCGCCATCCCGGCGCGCTGGTGTTTTCCGTGGTGCGCGATCCGCTGACCCGGCTCGCCGCCTGTTTCCACCGCATGCGCACCGAGGCCGCGCCGCCGCCGGGCGCCGACCGCGCCTTCCGCCCCGACGACGATTTCGCCGGCTTCGTTGCCCGCGTCTGCGCCCTGCCGGACTGGAAGAGCCCCAACGCCTATCGCAGCCAGACCGCGATCCTCACCCACAAGGCGCGGCTGCTGCCGACGCGCCTGCTGCGCCACGAGACCGGCGAGGCCGACTGGCAGGGGCTGCGCGCCGACCTGGCGCATGCCTGCGGCATCGATATCGGCCCGCTGCCGGGCATCGCCGAGCCGCATGGCGAGGCGATCGCCGCCCTCGTCGGCGAGATCGAGCCGGTGCTGCGCCTTGCCGTGCGCCGCCGCTATGCCGCCGACTATCGCAATTTCTACGAGGGCACGAGCCTTGCCCTGCCGGTGATCGGCGCCCCCGGTTGACCCGCCCTCGCCCCGTGGCGCAGGATCCCCACACCCGCATGCAGGAGGACCCGACCATGACCGCCCCTCTCGCTCCCCGTTTGGCCACCCGTCTTACACTCGCGGCCGGCCTTGCCCTGTGTCTGGCGTCGCTTCCCGTTCGCGCCGATCCGGTCGCCGACTTCGTCGCCGCCCTGCCGGACGAGTTCCAGGGGATGACCCGGCTGGCCGGACCGGAGGGCAGCGGCACCGCCTTCGTGGTGGTGCGCGAGAGCGCGCGCGACCGGATCTTCATCCTGCGCGAGGGGGCGGCGCTGGTCGAGGTCGCCGAGACGGCGGAGCTGGAGGGGCGGATCGCGGCGCTGCGCAGCGAGGCCGACGCCCACGGGGTCGTGGCCTTCGTCGATGTCGGCGAAACCACGTATGAGCTGTTTCTGGAAAAAGACGATCCGACAGGCTACCTGTTTCAGCCGGCAAGTAACTGACGGCGGGCGCCGGCGGCGATCCTGAGCGAAATTCTTGGCAAGACCGGTCCCGCGACTGTGTGTCATTGACATTTTATTTTGAAACTGTAGTGTGCGCGCCAAAGTGCCGGCCCCGCAGGACGCTGCCGGGGCATGGCTTTCGTCCCTGTCATACCATCAAGGTCATATGTCCTTTTCCTCACTTGGACTGAGCGAGAAAGTGCTCGCCGCTGTTGCAGCGGCCGGCTACACCGAACCCACTGCCATTCAGGCCGCCGCCATCCCGCACGTGTTGCAGAAGCGCGACGTGCTCGGCCTCGCCCAGACCGGTACAGGCAAGACCGCCTCCTTCACCCTGCCGATGCTGACGCTGCTCGAAAAGGGCCGCGCCAGGGCCCGCATGCCGCGCACGCTCATCCTTGAGCCGACGCGCGAGCTCGCCGCCCAGGTCGAGGAGAACTTCAACAAATACGGCATCAATCACAAGCTCAACGTGGCGCTGCTGATCGGCGGCACCTCGTTCGGCGACCAGGACAAGAAGCTGGACCGCGGCGTCGACGTGCTGATCGCCACGCCCGGCCGCCTGCTCGACCATACCGAGCGCGGCAAGCTGCTGCTGCAGGGCGTCGACATCCTCGTCATCGACGAGGCCGACCGCATGCTCGACATGGGCTTCATCCCGGACATCGAGCGCATCTGCAAGCTGATCCCGATGACGCGCCAGACCCTGTTCTTCTCGGCCACCATGCCGCCGGAGATCCAGCGTCTCGTCGACACGTTCCTGCACAATCCGGCCCGCGTCGAGGTCGCCCGCACCTCCTCCACCGCCGACACCGTGACGCAGAACATCGTCGCCTCCGGCTCCAAGGACTTCGACAAGCGCGCCACCCTGCGCCGCATGGTCGACCAGGCCGAGAACCTCACCAACGCGATCATCTTCTGCAACCGCAAGCGCGACGTGCAGACCGTGTTCCGCTCGTTGCAGCGCCATGACTATTCGGTCGGCGCCCTGCATGGCGACATGGACCAGCGCTCGCGCATGGCGACGCTGGAGCAGTTCCGCAAGGGCGAATTGTCCCTGCTGGTGGCCAGCGACGTCGCCGCCCGCGGCCTCGACATTCCCGCCGTCAGCCATGTCTACAATTTCGACGTGCCCACCCATGCGGAAGACTATGTCCACCGCATCGGCCGCACGGGCCGCGCCGGGCGCAGCGGCGTCGCGATCACCATCGTCACGCCGGGCGACCAGAAGTATCTGCAGTCGATCGAGAAGCTGATCGACCGCAAGATCCCCTGGCTCGACGAGGCGATCGACTTCGAGGCGGCGGCGGCCGAACGGCCGCGTCGCGGCGGACGCAGCTCCGCCACCGGCCGTGGCCGCAGGGCCGAGGAGGAAGCCTCGGACGAGGCGGCCGAGCGTCCCGCCCGCAAGCGTCGCAGCGCGTCGCAGGCAAAGGGCGAAGCCAAGGACACCGCCACCGAGGCGGCGAAGGCCGACAGCAAGCCCGCACGCGCACGCGGCGCCGGCAGGCCCGCGGCCGAGGCAAAGCCGGCAGCGGAAACGACTGCCACCGAGAAGGCTGGCACCGAGAAGCCCGTCTCCGCGAAGACCGCCGCCGAAAAGCCTTCCACCGAGAAGACCGCGACCGACAAGCCCGCATCCTCCGGCCGCTCCGGCGGCGAGCAGCGCAGTGCGGCGCCGCGCGATCGCGGCCCCCGCCGGGACCAGACAGCCGCTCCTTCGCGCGACCGGTCCGGTGGCAAGGGCGGGTCCGACAACCGGCGCGGCGGCAACCGTCGCCGCCAGGACGACGACGAGCCGGTGATCGGGCTTGGCGACCACGTTCCGGCCTTCCTGCTGCGGGAGATCCGCCCCTCCAAGGGCTGACCTCGCCGTCCTGGCGCTCCGCCGTGACGATGCCGAAAGACCGAATCGATGGCACCGTGTGCGCTCCCTCGCGGAACGCGACGGGGTGAAGGGGCAGGTCCAGCGCCTGCCCTTTTTGGTTGTAGCCGGGCCCCGGCCTCACCTGCCGGCACAAGATGCTGTTTCACCTGTTCCCGCAACGCGAAGGGCGCCCACCCGCCGGCTGCCGAGATGCCATGCGAAGCCCGCCGGATCGCCGCAAGGCCGGCCCGGACGCTGACTTGCGGCCGCTTTTGCGCTGTTCTGCCGATTTCCGGGCACTGGCGCCTTTTTGGGCGCACGCTCCGTTGACGGAACTTTCAATTATGCTTAACCGTGCCTTAAGGCTTCACTGTCAAAAGTGAGAATAGATCCTTTTCGAGGTCGCGTGCATTTTTCCAGCACGAAACCGAGACGTGTGGAACATCGCATGGCCCAGGAAGACGACCACAAGCGCACCATCGTCTATGGTGACGCGGCGCTGAAATACATCCGCAAGAACGTCTTGCCGGCCTATCCGCGATTCTATGAACTCTGGTACACGTATGCGGCTGGTTTCAACCACTCGTTGAACAGGGCGGTCAACCAGATCGTCGGCGCGGCCGGCACGGTGACGACCGATCAGCTCCAGCAGATCTACAACAGCTTCCTGTCGCCGACGAAGCTTGGCGACCGCATCGACGAGGTCGGCGAGAAGCTGTCGGACGAGATCCGCGACATGGTCGACCTGCTCGGGCAGAGCGCCGATTCGGTCAGCGAATATGGCCAGTCGCTGGCCGGCGCCCAGAGCCAGCTCGAGACGCTCAAGGATCCGCAGCAGCTCAAGCAGCTTGTTGCGCATCTGCTCCTCGCCACCCGCAACACTGCCGATTCGAACCGGCAGCTCGAGGGCCAGCTCATCGAGTCGCGGCAGCAGATCGAGGAGTTGCAGGAGAGCCTTGAGGCGATCCGCTACGAGTCGCTGACCGACGAGCTGACGACGCTCAGCAATCGCCGGCATTTCGACCACACGATCGAGCGCATGGTCAAGGATGCGGCGCAGAGCCAGGAGCCGCTGTCGCTGCTGCTCACCGACATCGACCATTTCAAGAAGTTCAACGACACCTATGGCCATCAGACCGGCGATCAGGTGCTGCGTCTCGTGGCGCTGGCGGTCAAGCAGAACGTCAAGGGCCACGACGTCGCCTGCCGTTACGGCGGCGAGGAATTCGCCATCCTGCTGCCGCACACCTCGCTGCGCCAGGCGGTGACCGTGGCCGAGCACATCCGCCGGGCGGTGCTGTCCAAGGAACTGGTCAAGCGTTCCACCGGCGAGAATCTCGGCCGCATCACCATTTCCATCGGCGTTTCGACCTTCCGGGGCACCGATACGCCGCAGTCGCTGCTGGCGCGCGCCGACACCGCCCTTTACGCCGCCAAGGCGGCGGGGCGCAATCTGGTGCGCTGCGAAACCGACCCGGACGTGGAAACCGACAACACCCGCGTCGCCTGACCGGATCGCCTCGCTGCCTCGCCTGGTCCGGATCGCTTCGCTGCATCGACTGGCTGCATCGACTGGCTGCCTCAGGACGCCGCCCTCTCCCGGCAGCCCCCCTTGGCGCCATCCCCCTGCCGTCATCCCACCCACTGACGTCACCCCGGCCGCAGGCGCAGCCGGAGAGCCGGGGCCTATTCGTTCCCAGAGCAGTGGAGGGAGCCCGCTGGCCTCTCCCGCGTCCTCCCGGACGGCACGCCCTCCCGCGCGCAGGCCCTCTTTTCGTCAATCCCGGGCAAGCGAAGCGCGACCCGGGACCGGCGAGCCGAGGGCCTGTCGACGGCGCTCCCAGAGGCGGCTGCTTTCGCACACCCACCCCGCCCCGGCGTATACTGGACGCCTGCCTGCGCAGGCGTGACAGCCGTGGAGGTGGCGATGCGCTCCCGCCTCACGCTTGCTGAGGGTGCCAATGGCTCCCGGCGCTCCGGCTTCGCCTGCGGCCGGGATGACGGCCTGAGAAAGAGGCACGGCCTCGCATCCCCACAGGTGGTCACCCCGGCCGCGCGCAAGCGCAGAGCCGGGGGCTATTGGTTGCCAGAGCGGCGGCGAGGAAACCCGGTCCCTCCCCGTACCCCGGACGCACTACCTCTCCCCGCGTCCTTCCGGACGGCGGGCTCGCCCTCGCACCGCCCTCTCGGTTCGTCATCCCGCACGCAGCGAAGCGCAGATGCGGGACCGGAGAGCCGAGGGCCTCTCGACGGCACTCCCGAACGCCCCCACAACCGCCGTGCCTCCCCGGTCCCGGATCTCGCGATGCTCGTCCGGGAAGACGCTAGGAACGGTCGAATGCGCAACGAGCGGCGGAAACGACCCGCCGGCGCGAACCCCGCACCCAGTTTGCCGTCCCCTGTATCCTGGGCCGGCTCCGGTCCCTCGGAGAGCCGGAAAACCAAAACGCCGGCCCAAGGGCCGGCGTTCTCAAGTCGTTACACAGAAATCTTCACCTGCCGTGTGAAGCAGGTTCAGCCTTCCGGCGTCCAGGCCTGATAGTCGCCCGACACTTTCGGCCGGCTTTCCGGCGTCAGGATCGAGCCCTTGGGCCGATAGGCCTCGCGCGTGCCGGTGCGGTTGCCGTGATGCGGCGCCTGCCAGGCGCGCGCCGTGTACTCCGTCTCGGTCGGCGGCGTGTCGGTGCGGTGGTGCATCCAGCCGTGCCAGCCGGGAGGGATCATCGAGGCCTCGGCAAGGCCGTTATAGATCACCCAGCGGCGGTTGCCGCCGCGCTCGCGGTAATAGGCGTTGCCGAACTCGTCCTTGCCGACGAACTCGCCCTTGCGCCAGGTAAAGAAGCGCGTCCCCCAGGTCGCGCTGTTCCACCAGGTGAAGAATTGCAGCAGCGTTTGCATCGAAGGCGGCGTCCCGGTTGCTCTGTCTGGCTTTCCGCATAGCGCACCCTCGCCGGTTTCGCAATGCGGCGGCGCGTCCTGCGGCGGCTTTCTATCGGCGGCGGTGGCCCGCGCCGCCGGAAGGACGAAATTCGGGTGCCGGCAGGAACTCAGGCCGCCGGATGCGGCCGCTTCGCCCGCACATGGGCAAAGCCCTTGCGCTCGGCTGCGGCGGGGTCGAGCACCTGCGGCGTCGCCGGCGACTCGCGACGGGGGCTCCGCTTCGGCGCGGCGACGACCTCGCGCTCCAGGCCGATCTGCTGCCACTTGCGCGCCTTCTCGTCGAGCGTCTGGGCAACGCCCTCGATGACATAGCGCCCGTCGTCGCCCATCACCAGTTGCCGGTCGTCGCGCAGCGTCCAGAGCAGCCGCTCATGAAGGCCCGACGGCGACAGCGGCTTGGCCACCACATGCTGGGCCCCGTCGCGCAGCACCCGGTCGATCAGCGTCCGCGTGCCATGCGCCGTGCACACGATCACCGGCAGGAAGCAGAGCGGCGCCATCTTGCGCTGGCGCAGCGTGCGCAGCAGCGCCAGCCCGCTCATCGGCTTCATCATCCAGTCGGTGATGACGAAATTGGGCGGATCGAGCCGCATCATCTCCAGCGCCGTCTCCGCCGTGTCGAAGGTGCGCACCCGCCGCACCCGGAACGACAGCAGGGTCGAGCGCAGGATCGCCTGCATCGACTTCGAATCGTCGACGACCACGACGTCGAGGTCGCCGATATCGAGTCCGTAGGCGTAGTGCCGCGTCATCCGGGCCAATGGCATCGTCCTTGTCAGGGCTTGCGATGGCGAGAGTGAAGCACGGCCGGATTTCCCCGCGATTGAGCAGGACAAGACGATTTTTGGACAAACTTTCTCAAATTGCGGCGCGTTCGATGCTAATTTCTCAAGAATTGAGACGATTCTGCGCAATCTCGCAAAATCGCCCTCAAAAGAAATGGCGGTTTTCCGCCGTTTTTGCGAGAGCGGGGATAGAGGGTTGCAATCCCCGCTCCCGGTTTTGCAAGGGTTCGGCGGGGATAAGTGCCCTGCCCGCCGCCCCGCCCGTCCGGGGACAGGCGCAGGGGCCGCATCGGCCCGCGCGGGCCGGTTGCGGGCTGCCTTTGCCGGCAAAAGGCCGATTCCAAGCTCGTCCTCGTTATCCACACGGACACACTACATTTTGCGTCAGATCAAAATCGAGCCACAACAGCTTGCTCGGAGCGCTTGACGCTTACCGACGATTCACCCTACCTTGAGGCTGTCAGGTAATCGCAGCAAGGTTGGGGCCGGCGACAAGCCGTGCGTGCCCCGCGTCCTCATCAACTGCAGCAGCGTATCCGGGAGATCCCGGTCTCGGCGTCACAACCGCGGCGGTGCGTGATGTCGGGATTTCGCGTCTTGCGTTGACGATATATCGTGACAAAAACGCGGTGACCCACTATATATAGTCATCACCCACGATAATGATCGCGTCGACACGGCGCGGCGCCACGAAACAGGAAGGCGAGCAATGGCCGGCGCGTCCCCGCGATGCGCAGGTTCGGCGGCATGGCCGTCACGCTCACCCGCGGCCTTGCCGCGACCGAAATAGCCGGCCGGCGGCCGGACACACGAAAGGGGCTTTTGGATGAAGATCGAGCGGCGTTATACGAGGGAGGGCCAGTCTCCCTATGCCGACATCGCGTTTCGCGTCGCCACCAGCGAGATCCGCAATCCGGACGGCTCTGTCGTCTTCCGGCTTGAAAACATTGACGTTCCGGCCCAGTTCTCGCAGGTCGCGGCCGACATCCTGGCGCAGAAATACTTCCGCAAGGCCGGCGTTCCGGCCCGCCTGAAGCCGGTCGAGGAGAACACCGTTCCCTCCTGGCTGTGGCGCCAGGAAGCCGACCTCAAGGCGCTGAAGAAGTTGCCCGAGGAGGAGCGCTACGGCTCCGAGACCGACGCCCGCCAGGTGTTCGACCGTCTCGCCGGCACCTGGACCTATTGGGGCTGGAAGGGCGGCTATTTCGACAGTGAGGCCGACGCCCAGGCCTTCTACGACGAACTGCGCTACATGCTGGCGACCCAGAAGGTCGCCCCCAACAGCCCGCAGTGGTTCAACACCGGCCTGCACTGGGCCTATGGCATCGACGGTCCCAGCCAGGGCCACTTCTATGTCGACTTCCAGACCGGCGAGCTGACCCGCTCGGCGACGGCCTACGAGCATCCGCAGCCGCATGCCTGCTTCATCCAGTCGGTCGAGGACGATCTCGTCAACGAGAACGGCATCATGGACCTGTGGGTGCGCGAGGCGCGCCTGTTCAAATACGGCTCCGGCACCGGCTCCAACTTCTCCCGCGTCCGCGGCGAGGGCGAGAAGCTGTCGGGCGGCGGCAAGTCCTCCGGATTGATGAGCTTCCTGAAGATCGGCGACCGCGCCGCCGGCGCCATCAAGTCGGGCGGCACCACCCGCCGCGCCGCCAAGATGGTGGTGGTCGACATCGACCATCCGGACATCGAGTCCTACATCAACTGGAAGGTCAAGGAAGAGCAGAAGGTCGCCGCCCTCGTCACCGGCTCGAAGATCTGCCAGAAGCACCTGACCGCCATCATGAAGGCTTGCGTCAACTGCGAGGCGGACAACGGCGACTGCTTCGATCCGGCGAAGAACCTGGCCTTGAAGCGCGAGATCCGCGCCGCCAAGAAGATGATGGTGCCGGAGAACTACATCCAGCGCGTCATCCAGTTCGCGCGCCAGGGCTTCACCAAGATCGAGTTCCCGACCTACAACACCGACTGGGATTCGGAGGCCTATCTCACGGTTTCCGGCCAGAATTCCAACAATTCGGTGCGCGTCACGGACGGCTTCCTCACCGCCGTGATGGATGACGGCGACTGGAGCCTGACCGCCCGCAAGGACGGCCGCGTCACCAAGACGATGAAGGCCCGCGAGCTGTGGGAGCAGATCGGCTATGCCGCCTGGGCCTCGGCCGATCCCGGCATCCAGTACCACACCACCATCAACGACTGGCACACCTGCCCGGCCTCCGGCGAGATCCGCGCGTCGAACCCGTGCTCCGAGTACATGTTCCTCGACGACACGGCCTGCAACCTCGCCTCGCTGAACCTGCTGCAGTTCCGTGAGGCCGACGGCAAGTTCGACGTGGACTCCTACGAGCATTGCGTCCGCCTGTGGACCGTCGTGCTCGAAGTGTCGGTGCTGATGGCGCAGTTCCCGTCCAGGGAGATCGCGGAACTGTCCTACCGCTACCGCACGCTGGGCCTCGGCTACGCCAATATCGGCGGCCTGCTGATGACCTCGGGGATTCCCTATGACAGCGACGAGGGCCGCGCGATCTGCGGTGCGCTGACCGCGATCATGACCGGCGTCGCCTATGCCACCTCGGCCGAGATGGCCGGCGAGCTCGGCCCCTTCCCCGGCTATGCGGACAATGCCCCGCACATGCTGCGGGTCATGCGCAACCATCGCCGCGCCGCCTATGGCGAGGCCTCGGGCTATGAGGGGCTGAACACCCTGCCCGTCCCGCTCGACCACGCCTCCTGCCCGGAGCAGATCCTGATCGAGCGCGCCAAGCTTGCCTGGGACCGGGCGCTGGAGCTCGGCGAGAAGCACGGCTACCGCAACGCCCAGTCGACGGTGATCGCGCCCACCGGCACGATCGGCCTCGTGATGGACTGCGACACGACCGGCATCGAGCCGGACTTCGCGCTGGTGAAGTTCAAGAAGCTGGCCGGCGGCGGCTACTTCAAGATCATCAACCGCGCGGTGCCGGAGGCCCTGCGCACGCTCGGCTACTCCGAGAGCCAGATCGCCGAGATCGAGGCCTATGCGGTCGGGCACGGCTCGCTCGACCAGGCCCCGGCGGTCAACCCGTCGAGCCTTCGGGCCCGCGGCTTCGACGACGCCTCGCTGGCCAAGGTCGCCGGCGCGCTGAAGTCGGCCTTCGACATCAAGTTCGTGTTCAACCGCTGGACACTCGGCGACGACGTCCTGACGGGCGCGCTGAAGGTGCCGGCCGAGAAGCTGGACGATCCGGAGTTCGAGCTGCTGGCGCATCTCGGCTATTCGAAGGCGGAGATCGAGGCGGCCAACACCCATGTCTGCGGCGCCATGACGCTGGAGGGGGCGCCCTTCCTGAAGACCGAGCACTATCCGGTCTTCGACTGCGCCAACCCCTGCGGGCGTCTCGGCAAGCGCTTCCTGTCGGTGGAGAGCCACATCCGCATGATGGCGGCGGCCCAGCCGTTCATCTCCGGCGCGATCTCCAAGACGATCAACATGCCGAACGACGCCACCGTCGCCGACTGCAAGGAGGCCTACCTGCTCTCCTGGCGCCTGGCGCTGAAGGCCAACGCGCTCTACCGCGACGGTTCCAAGCTGTCGCAGCCGCTGAACTCGCAACTGCTCGCCGATGTCGACGACGAGGACGAGGATGCGGTCGAGACGCTGGTCGCCCAGCCGCAGGCGGTGCGGGCCGAGATGGTTGCCGAGAAGATCGTCGAACGCATCGTCGAGCGTGTCGTGCGCCAGCAGGAGAAACTGCCGACCCGTCGCAAGGGCTACACACAGAAGGCCAAGATCGGCGGACACACGATCTTCCTGCGCACCGGCGAATACGATGATGGCCGCCTCGGCGAGATCTTCATCGACATGAACAAGGAAGGCTCGGCCCTGCGCGCCTTCATCAACAACTTCGCCATCTCGGTGTCGCTCGGCCTGCAATACGGCGTGCCGCTGGAGGAGTATGTCGACGCCTTCATCTTCACCAAGTTCGAGCCGGCGGGCATGGTGCAGGGCAACGACGCGATCAAGAACGCCACCTCGGTGCTCGACTACGTGTTCCGCGAACTGGCCGTGTCCTATCTCGGCCGCCACGAGCTTGCCCATGTCCCGCCGGAGGCCTTCGGCCAGTTGGCGACGACGGCCAGCGAGACCGAGGGGCGCGGCGGCAAGAGCCACCAGGGCGTCGTCTCGCACGGCCTGATCCGCGGCCAGACCGAGCGCTTCCGCCTTGTCGGCGGTGGCGGCGAGCCGGCGGGCAACCTGACCAAGGCGATCGCCGCCGAACTCGGCAATGCGCCGATCGCGCAAGCGACGGCGGTCGCCACCGCCTTCGCCCGCGGCTCGGAAGCGGCCGTCCGGGTCGAGATCGGCACGGCCCCCGCCCCGCAGGCGCAGAGCGCGGCCGAGCGCATCGCCCAGGCCCGGATGAAGGGCTACGAGGGCGAGAGCTGCCCGGAATGCGGCAACTTCACCATGGTGCGCAACGGCACATGCCTGAAGTGCGACACCTGCGGCAGCACCAGCGGCTGCAGCTAAGACGCTGGCCGGAGGGTCCGGCCTGACAAAGCAAACGAGGCCCCGGACATCCCGCGATGCCCGGGGCCTCGTCATTTTCGGGTGGCCTCAGGTCTCACCCGAGTTGGCGGACGGTATCCGCGATGACCGTATGGATCACGGCACGGATCGTCCGGGCCTCGGCCGTGATGCAGGTCTGGATCTTCGGATCGTCCGCGTACCGCGCCCGATCCTCCGCCTCGATCTCGTCCTGAAGCTCCTGCGCCACGGCCAGTATACGACCGAACTGAAAGGCGAGGATACGTTCGCCGGTCCTGCGGGCGAGCCCCAGCGCCTCGGCCGCGTCGAGGAGTTTTTCCCGAGAGATATCCGCATGACGACGCGCGCCGAGAACAGGCCATGCGAGCGTGGTCCTGTCGGGCCATCCGGCCTGATCGAAGGCGCGGCTGTCGTAAACCGCCGTGCACAACAGGTCGTAATGCGGGGCGAGTTGCACTCCCGCCCCGGAGACGAGGAAACTCAGATTCTTCAGGTGGGCGTCATCGTTGCCGGCAAGAACGTTGAAGACCAGCCATTCGAAGAGGCGGCTGCGGGCAACCGCCATGCTGCGGCAATGGTTTGCCAGTTCGGCCAGCCGTTCGATGCTGCCCTGATTGTACTTGAACGCCCGGTCGAGATTCAGCAACTGGCAGGCATCGACGACATGCAGACGCTCCCAGCCGGTTTCGGCTTTTCTGCGGTCGAACCGCTCGATCAGATAGACCGGTTCGGGAATGTAGAGCTTCGCCACACGCGGAACCTGAAGCCGCAGGCGTGCCGCGAGCCGCATGATGAAATACTCGTTCGCCACCGAATGGGCATAGGTCGGGTCCGGATGATCCGGCTTGAGGATATGTGTCGAAGGCGTTTCCCCGACAGGCTCGAACAAGGCTTCGCCGTCGAAGTTGACCGCCAGCTTGTGCTGCGCGCCGGCGAGCGACATGCGCTTGGGGGCCGCATGGGTGAGCGGCAGCCGCGGCAGGCCGCGGATGCGCTCCGACAAGGCACTGAAAGTCAGCGGCCGGCGCTCGCCGGTGTTGTCGGGCAACTGCTCGGGAGGCACGAGCGTCAGCGAACCGACCGACTCGGCCCCGTAATGAGCAAGGAGGCCGAAGGCATCGGCTTCGTCTATGCTGGCATCGCTGGCGAGCAGGCTTCGCTGCCCTTCCTCCGGCAGCAGATTGTCGAAATACCACTGGACCGGCCGCTGGCTCGATCCATCCGTGACCACCCCGTCCACCGGCACAAGGTGGGGCGAGAGAAAATAGGCTCCCGGCGACTGGAGCCAGCCTGCGGCATAGCGGAAAGACCAGACCCCTCCCGTATCGACAAGCTCGCCGACCCGGTGCGCGTTGATATAGGCTGCCAGGGCGCGTTCGGTCATCGCTTCGAGCCGTCTCCGGCCGGCGGCGCCGGGTCGATGTCAACGGGCGTGTCCAGCAAGATGCGGATACCCAATCCGTCCATGACCTCGAACAGCTTTGCCCAGCTCACCGACGGGTTGCCGCGCTCGACCTTGGACAGGAAGTTCTCGCTGACGCCGATGCTGCCGGCGGCATCGTCCTGGCGCAGACCTTGCGCCTTGCGGGTTGCGCGTATGATGGCACCGATATCCTGCGGGCCGTTGACCGGAACTTTCATATCAAATCCTCACGTTCGTGAGGATTTATAACACGCTCCGTTCACGCAGGAAAGAAATCCTCACGAACGTGCGGATTTATGGTCCTCAGCTTCCTCCGCCGAACAAATCCGCATGATCGTGAGGATTCTTTATCTGCGCCGCAAGGACACCGCCAGCGGCAGCAGCAGCGCGGTGACGAAGGCGGCGGCCTGGATGGCGCCATGGACCTGCGCGAAGCGGGAGAAATGGCGCGGCACGGGGATCCCGCACAGGAACACCGCCACCAGCGCGTCGCCGAGGGCGAGCACCAAGGCCGTCAGCACGGCGAGCGCGACGGCCCGGCGCGGCGCGAGCTGCCCCCAGGGCATCAGGGCAGTGCCGAGCAATCCGGCTGAGATCAGCCACAGCGCCTCCAGCAGCGCGCCGGCAAGCGGGCCGGCGGCCGGGTCAACCAGCACCGCGCGGGCCGAACCGGAGAGCAGATAGGCGCCGACGAGGAGCGCGGCGAAGCGCAAGGCGGCAAGTCGCAGCGCCGCACAGGTCGTGATGGCCGGCAGCGCGCGGGCCATGTCCGGGCCGCCGTCGGCACTGCCGTCGGCAGTGGCGCTCATGACCGGCGCACCGGCAGGCCGGACTGCCACAGCAGCATGCGCGCATAGCCGGCGGCGAAGAGCAGATAGGCCAGCGCCCAGGCCAGCGCGGCGCAGGCGAACAGGTGCACCATCCAGCCACCCGCATAGGGCGCGAGCACCCGGGCGGCAGCGCCGAGCGCGACCAGCGCGTAGATCGCCACTTCCAGCCGGCCGGCGGCCAGCGGATGGCCGGAATGGCCCCGGCTTGCCCGCGTCATCACGGCGAGCGTCATCATGCCGAAGGTGCCGGCGGTCCACACATGGGCGGCGGCGGCGGGCTCCAGCGCGCCGGGCAGCAGGATCGCCAGCCCTTCCAGCGCGAAGCCGAGCGGCACGGTGGCAAAGCCCAGATGCAGGACGAGAAGCAGCGGATCGCGGCGCGTCGCCAGCCCGCACCAGCGCGACAGGCGCAAGCCATTGGCAAGCCCGGCGATCAGCATGGCAAGCGCGGTCGCGACATGGTCCGGCCGGGCCGTCCACAGGACGAGCGCGAGCGCGGAGACCAGCATCACGGCGCCGTCGAGGCGCGAGAAGCCGGCGGGCAGCGAGAGGGCGCGCCGCTGCACCAGCCAGTTGCGGGTGAAGGCGGGAATGATCCGCCCGCCGATCAGCATGACGAGCAGCAGCACCACGGCAATGCCGGCACGCGCGGCATGATCGGCGACGCCGGTCAGCGCCGCTTCCGCGTGGAAGGCTGCGTTGGCAAGGCCGTAGAGCGCGACGATCACGACGATGCGCAGGTTGCGCAAGTTTCCGCCGGCGACCACCTCGCGGGCGAAGACGGCGACCAGCGCCAGCGGGAAGGCAAGATCGACGGCCATCGCCGCCCAGGCGCCCGTCAGCGCCGACACCGTGACGGCGACACGCCCGGCAAGCCACAGCAGCACCAGGGCGAAGAGCTCGCCGCCGGCGACCAGCGGCCGGCCGGTCCAGTTGGCGACCGCCGTCAGCGCGAAGCCGGCGATGATTGCCGAAACGCCGCCGAACAGCAGCGTGTGGATGTGCCAGTCGCGGGGCAGGAAAGCGGTGGGCAGGTCGAGATGGCCCGAGAGGATCGGAATCCAGACCAGCACGGACAGGGCCATCGACAGCGCGCCGAGGAAGAAGAAGGGGCGGAAACCGCCGGTCAGCCAGTAGCTGCGCCGAAGGGAAAGGGTCATTGCCGCCTCCTGAAAGGGCTTTGTCGCGAAAGGACGGCCCCGGCCGACATTCGCCGGCCGGGGCCCGTTCACACCCGCCGGATCACAGGCCGCCGAGCAGTTCCTCGAACACCTTCCTGGCCTTGCCCGGCGTCTTGACCGTCTTGGCCTCGGCAAGGTTCACCGGCTCGCCGACGACGATCGCGGCCACCATGCCCATGGAGAAATGCGGCTTGCACTGGATGCCGTAGACGCCTTCCTGCGTGAAGGTGATGGAGACGTCCTGGTTCATCTTTCCGACGAAGGCTTCGGCGCCCTCCGGCATCATGCCCTTGATCGATTCGGCGTTGTGGCTCGGGTTGGTCGCGCGGAAATGCACAGTGTCGCCGGGGGCGATCTTGAGCAGGTCCGGCTCGAACACCATGACGCCCTTGGCGCCCTTGTTGAGCATCTTCACCTCATGCTCCGCCGCCGAGGCGGCGGTCCCGGCCAGGGCCAGAACGGTGGCAAGGGCAAGGGCGATCGTCCGTGTGGTCTTCATCTCGCTCTCCGTTTGCGGACCGGTGCGGTCCATTGCCTGAAGGAGTAGATGCGTCGCGGCGGGGCAACGTTGTGCCAGCGCAAATTTCGCGAGCGGTTTCACGGAAGATGGAAGAAGTCGGTGGCGGTGACGCTCTCGCCGCTTGCCGGATCGGTGAGGCGGAAGGTCAGCGCGCCGGCGGCGGACGGGTCCGCCGTCACCGTCACCCGCAGCCGGCGGCGGCCTTTGTCGTCGAGCAGGATGGCGATGCTGTCCGCCTCTTCGCCGACATCGCTGACCGAGCGCAACTCGGCCCCATCCGCGCCCTCGACCGCGAGCGCAACCGTGCCGCCACCGCCCGCCACATGCCACACGCGCACGTCATAGGCATTGCGCAGCCGCCCGTCGGAGAGTTCCACCGCCACCGGATTGCGCTCATGCGCGACGCTGAGCGACAGGGTCGCGCGGGTCGCGACCAGCGTCACGAGGGTCGCCGCCATCGCCAGCCCGGCCAGCGCGAGGGCCACGGTCTTCGCCCGCACGAGGCGCACCGGCACGCACGCCTCGCCCCTGCGGCCGCGCTCGATATTGGTCCAGCTCTCGTAATCGATCAGCCCGCGCGGCCGCTCGAGCTTCTGCATGGTGGTGTCGCAGGCATCGACGCACAGCCCGCAATTGATGCAGGCAAGGTTCGGCCCCTCGCGGATGTCGATGCCCATCGGGCAGACAGTGACGCAGGCCATGCAGTCGACGCAGTCGCCCGCCGGCAGGCCGCTGGCGCGTGCCGCCGCCGCCTTCTTCGCCGACATCCGATCCTCACCGCGATAGTCGCGATAGGCGACGCCAAAGGCCTCCGCATCCCAGACGGCGCCCTGCAGGCGCGGCCAGGGGCACATGTAGGTGCACATCTTCTCGCGGGCGAAGCCGGCGAGCGTGTAGGTCGTCAGCGTCAGGCTCAGCACCGCGCCATAGGCAACGGTGCCGGCCTCGCCGGTGAGTATCTCGCGCAAAAGGGTCGGCGCGTCGGCGAAATAGAGCGCGAAGGCCCCGCCCGTGCCGGCGGCGATCCCCAGCCAGATCGCATGCTTGGCGATGCGCCGCAGTGCCCGCGCCGGCGTCATCGGCAGATAGAGCTGGCGCAGCCGCTCGCGGCGGTCGCCCTCCAGCCGCCGCTCGACCCACAGGAACAGATCCGTCCACACGGTCTGCGGACAGAAGAAGCCGCACCAGATCCGCCCCGCAACCACGTTGGACAGGACCAGAACGAGGGTGGCGAGCACCAGGAGGCCGGTCAGCAGGTAAAGCTCCTGCGGCCGCAGCTCCAGCCCGGCGAGATGGAAGCGCAGCCCGGCCAGGTCGAACAGGATCGCCTGGTCAGGCTGGCCGGGACCGCGGTCATAGCGCAGGAACGGCAGCGCATAGTAGAGCGCAAGGCAGAGGCCCACGGCCGCCCATTTCAGCCGGCGGAAGCGGCCGCTCACCGACTGCGGCACGACCGGTTCTCCCGGCCCGATGGCCGGCGCGGCGCCGATGCCCGGCTTGCGGTGCAATCTGGTGGGATGAAAGGTCATTGCCGGTCTCCGTCCGCCGGCCGCCCCCCGGAGCCGGACTGCTCGTCGAGAGTCCGGACCCTAGGCAACGGGGGGCCGACGCTCTTTGTGCCGGCACAAAGAGCGGAGCGAATTGGCAGGCACCGCGCGGGACGTCACGTCTCCGTGCCGCCGCCTTCCTTGCCGGAGGCTTCCAGGCGTCCGGCCAGCATCTCCAGACACGCCGCCCCTTCCGAGGCGGTGCGGCCGATGGTGCGGAACGTATCGGCGATCAGCAGGCAGTCGTCCGGGCCGAGTTGCTCGACGGCGCCCTCGCGCAGGTCGTCGAGATAGCCGATGAAGCCGGCAAGGCGGACGGCACGGGTGCGGGCCGCCTCCATCAGCCGGCGGCGCACCCGCCGCGCCTCCAGCTCGGCAAAGAGCGAGACCGCCCGCTCCACCTGGTCCTGGCAGTCGCAGGGCAGTCCCATCTCGTGCAGCACATGGGCAAGGCGCGCCAGCACGTCCTCGTCGCCGCCGCCAAGGGCCGGCCCCATCCCGCTCACAGGCCGATCCATGTTTTCAGCCGCCGCCATCCGCCGGGATCGTCGCGCACCAGGCGGATGCCGAGATTGGCCGGCGGAATGCCGACCGAGCAGGCGCCGGCCTTGGGGTCGCGGAAGAACCCGGTCATATAGGCCCGATGGCTCCCTTGCGCGATGCGGATGCCGCAGTTCTCCACCACGCTCTCGGCACCAGTCACTGGATCGAAGCGATGGCGCAGGTAGCAGCTATCGGTCCACTCCCAGACATTGCCGGCAATATCCAGCAGTCCATGCTCGTTGCTGCCGAAATGGCCGACCGGACGCGGCGTCGGGTCGACATCCGTGCCCCTTGCGCTCTCCGCCTCGTACATGGCGATCCAGCGCCGCGACGGATCGTCGGCATCGGCGATATCGGTCAGCGCATCGTCGCGATAGCGGCTGCCGGCGGCGAGCGACCATTCCCGGTCGCTCGGCAGGCGCCAGGCCTGACCGGTCGCCTTGCGCAGCCAGGCCGCATAGGCGGCGGCGTCGTGCCAGTTGACGCCGGTGACCGGCAGGTCCGGGTCCTGCGCCTTGTCGAGCGCAAGGCAGGCGCCGGCCGCGACACAGCGCCCGTATTCGCCGGCGGTCACCTGGCGGCGCATGATCTCGAAGGGCTGCGTGAGCGCAATTTCCTCCAGCGGACCGTTGGTCGCCGAACGGCCGACGAGATATTCGCCGGGCTGCCGATAGAGGATTCGGCTCTCCTCGATCCGCACCGTCTCCGGCGGGCCGACGTCGGCGATGTCGGCGACGCCGGCGGCACCGGCGGCCAGCGGCAGCGACAGGGCCGCGACCAGCGGCAGGAGGGTCCGTTTCGCACGCATGATGGGTACTCCCGGGAAAGACGGGGGGCCCGCGAAAGCGGGCCACCCGTGCCTGACTGGCCGGTTACTGCACCGGGATCGGAGCCGGGGCGCTGACCTGCATCATCAGGTCGTTGTTCCACTGCCCGTCGACCTTCACATGGCCGGTGGCGCCGAGTTCGGCCGCCTCGATCAGGTTGTGGTTGACATAGGCGTAGATGCCGGGCTGCAGGAACTCGTAGAGAGCCACCGCCGCGCTGCCGCCGCGCACGAACCAGGTCTCCAGGTCGCGCTCGGGCGCATTGGCGAACTTGCCGGTCTCCCAGACCAGATCGCCATGCCCGCCGATCAGATGCGGACGGGTGTCGCGATTGGCGCTGCTGTGGATGAACAGCACCTTTTCGCCGACCTTCGCCGTCATCGCGTTCTCGCCGGTCAGCGCGTTCTTCGAGCCGTTGAAGACCACATGCGTCGGGATCAGGCCGCGCATCACCTCCAGCGTGTCGGCATAGGACTCGCCGAGGCTGTCATAGGTCTTGTAGTTGCCGTCCTCGTCCTTGGGGATATAGAGGTCGAACTCGCCGATCGTATAGGCCGTGTCATAGCTGACCGGCTCGCCGCGATCGTCCTTGAGGCCTTCGCGCGGCAACACCAGCAAAGTGCCGCTCATGCCGGCCACCACATGCCAGGGAACCATTCCCGGAGGCGCGCAGTGATAGACGAAGGCCCCGCTCCGCGTCGCCTTGAAGCGCAGCGTCGCCTGCTCGCCCGGATTGATCAGCGTGAGGGCGGCACCACCGAGCGCGCCGGTGGCGGCGTGGAAGTCGATATTGTGGGGCATCTCGTTGGTCTCGGGATTGACCAGCGTCAGCTCCACGTAATCGCCCTCATGGACAACCATGGTCGGCCCGGGCATCGTGCCGTTGAACGTCATGGCGTGGAACTTCGTTCCCTGATCGTCCACGACGATCGTCTTCTCCTCGATGGTCATGGTAAACTCGACCACCTTCGGAGCACCGGTGGCGACACGGTCGTGCTCCATCACCGCAGGCGGCGGCACCAGGGTCGCATGCACACGCTCCAGCGTCACGGTCTGATCCGGCAGGTCCAGCGCATCAAGGGTAGGATTTGCCGATTCATCTGCGATTGCCGGGACGACCGCCATCAGAGTGGCCATAGCGGTCCCGATCAGTGCGGTGCGTCTCGTGATCATGACAATGTTCCTTTCCTGTCGTCCGTCATTCTCGACAAGAAGAGGAAACACCCGTACGGAGATTTTCTTTTTGCTAAAAGGCAAACAAGCCCGGCACTGAAGTCCGGGCAAACTGCGACAAAATGGCATCTGAGGAGGGAACCACGGAATGCCACCCGCTCAACTTGACCGATCCCTGATCCGGGATCTCACGATCTTTCAGTCGATGTCGGACGAGGACCTCGACGCGGTGCTGGCCATGGCCGTCACCCGGCGCTTTGCCATTGGTGCGGCGGTCTTCACGCAAGGCGAACCGGCGACCGAATTCTTCGCGCTTCTGCATGGCCGGCTGAAGGTGGTGCAGACCACGCAGGATGGTCAGCAGGTCGTCGTGCGCCATGTCAATCCCGGCGACATCTTCGGCATCGCCAGAGCGATGCGCCGCACCGACTATCCGGCGACCGCCTCCGCCGTGGTCGACAGCCTCGCCCTCGTCTGGCCGTCGAGCCAGTGGGACGCCTTCATCGCGCGCAGCCCAGTGCTGGCGATGAACGCGCTGCAGACGGTGGGACAACGCCTGCAGGACGCCCACACGCGGATCAGGGAACTGTCGACCGAGGAGGTGGAACGGCGGGTGGCGCATGCGCTGCTTCGCCTGGTCAACCAGGCCGGACGCAAGACCGAGGAAGGCATTCTGATCGACTTCCCGGTAACCCGGCAGGACATCGCCGAGATGACCGGCACGACGCTTCACACGGTCAGCCGGGTGATGACGTCCTGGGAGGCGCAGGGGCTTGTCTCCAGCGCCCGCAAGAAGGTGGTCGTCTGCAACGCCCACAAGCTGTTCATGCTTGCGGAGCGCTCCGACGATTGATCCGCTCGGCCGTGGGGGCACGCATCTCGCGCGGCAGCGGCCGGTTGCCGAAATCGACCAGCGAGCGGTGCAGCGGCCGGCCCTGGTCGTCGGCGATCACCGTCAGCCGGGCATTGCCGAGAAACACCTCGAGCCGCCAGGTGCCGGCATCCTCGCCGACGCCCCGGTAGAGCCGGCCGGTCACATGGCCGGCGCGCAGCTTCTCGCGAAAATCGTCCGCCGACAGGCCGAATCCCTCGGCCAGCACGCCGGCATCGACGGTGAAATCGGCGGGCGCCTCAGCTTCCATTGTTTCAGCTCCCGCCGGCGATGGCTGCGTCGAGCTCGCCGAGGAAGCGGTCGAGGGGAATGCCGTGCTCGCGGCAGGCCTCCTCGACATCGTGGATGCGCGCGACCGGGCAGCCGATGCACATCATCTTGTGGCGGATGAACACGGAGATCGTCGCCCGGTAGTCGTTCATCAATTCGCCGACGAGCGTTTCCGGCCCGATCCTTCTTGCCGTTCCGCTTCTGAAATCCTGATGGCTGGACATGGGAGGACTCCCCTTGCAACGTCAGGCTTACACTAACCCCGGCCGCCTGCATCCGTCTTTGCGCGGGAGCAACGAAGGTGGCGGATTGTCCGGCTAGTCCTGCAGAGACCCCGATCTTGCAAGGACGCCGGCCATGGCCTCGCAGACCCGCTCCCTCTCCGCCAGTCCCGCTTCTGCCTCCCGCACCCTGCCGCCCCGCCATGGCACAGCCGCAACCGCCTCTTCGCGGCAAGGCACCGACGGCTGGTGGCTCGCCGTCGCCTTCCGCCCGCTGTTCTTCGTCGCCGCGCTGCAGGCCGTCGCGGCCGTGCCCGCGTGGCTCTGGATCTACACCGCGGGCATTGCGGAGGTGGCTGGCCTGCCGGCGCTGACCTGGCACGCGCATGAGATGGTGTTCGGCTTCCTGCCGCCGATCATGGCCGGCTACCTGTTATCGGCAACGCCCAACTGGTCCGGCCGGTTGCCGACCGCCGGCACGCCGCTGGCGCTGCTGGTCGGCCTGTGGCTCGCCGGCCGCCTGGTGCCGTTCGTTGCCCCGCTGCCGCTGGCGCTTGCGGTCGATGCCGCCTTCCCGCTGGCGGTTTCGGCGCTGCTGCTCCGGGAGATGCGGCTCGGGCGCAGCGGCCAGTCGCGCCATGGTCTGATGCTGTTCCCGGTGCTCGCCGCCGCCGCCCTCGCCCACCGGCTGTTCGGCGACGATCCGGCGACAGCCGCGACGATGGCTCGCACGGGCATCGCCGTCGCCGCGCTGCTGATCGCCGCCGTCGGCGGGCGTCTGGTTCCGAGCCTGACCCGTAACGCCCTGGCCGGGCGCGGCGCCGAACGGGTGCCCGCTCCTTACGGTCGATTCGATATTTTCGTGCTTCTCGCCACCAGCGCAGCGCTGCCCGCCTGGGTGCTGGCGCCGGATGCCACCGTCACCGGCGCGCTGCTGACCGGCGCCGGGCTGCTGAACCTTGCAAGGCTGCTGCGCTGGCGCGGCTGGTTGCTGCGTCGCGGCGATATCCTGGCCCTGCATGCCGGCTATGGCTGGCTGGTAACCGGACTGCTGCTTGCCGCCCTTGCCGCGCTGCCCGGTCTCGCCCTGCCGGCGGATGCCGCCTTGCACGCGCTCACCGCCGGGGCGATCGGCAGCATGACGCTTGCGGTGATGAGCCGCCTGGCGACGACGCGGGGACCGGGCGGATATGCCGGACGGTGGCTGTGCGGGGCGGCGCTGCTTACCGTGAATCTCGGCGCCGTCCTTCGCATCACGGCTCCGATCGCGCCAGAGCACTACCTGCCGCTGGTTGCCGCCGGCGGCCTGTGCTGGAGCCTTGCCTATCTTCTCTTCGCCGTCGCCCAGACCCGTCCGCTTCGGGCGGCTGCAATAAATTGAGCACACGCAACATTCAAATATACGTAACAATAAATATACATAGAGCAAAACAGGGATTTGCCTACGATAAAATACATATAAACGTCAATTATACTGACGTAAAATTGGGGAAAACGCGGGAGTTTCAAGAATCTTGTTTCAAAAACTGGAAATTTTACGCATTGACTCACTGGAATTGCGTCGAAAAATGGTTTTTATTCGTATGGAGACGGAGACAGAGGCGGGCACAGGATGACTGAATCCGGACAAAGCGATGCCGATGGCACCGACCGTCGCCGCTGGCGTATGGAGCTGCTGGCCTTTCTGGTCCTCGCCTTCGGCGTCTGGCCCTTCGTGGCGGTCGCCGTGGTCGGCACCTACGGGTTTGCCGTGTGGATGCTGCAGTTGATCTTCGGACCGCCGGGCCCGCCCGCGGCACTGCTTTGAGGTGCCGGCATGACCCTGCCTTTCGACGGGACACGCCGCCGCTTCCTCACCGGCCGTCCGCCTCGCCCTGACGCAACACAAATGCCGCTCCCGCCCTGGCTGGCCGCGAGTGCGCTCGACCTGTGCACCGGCTGCGGCGCCTGCGCGGCGGCCTGCCCCACCGGCATCGTCAAGATGACCGGCGAACGCCCGGCCCTGTCCTTCGCCGCCGGAGAATGCACCTTCTGCGGCGCCTGCGCCGAGGCATGTCCGGAAGGCCTGTTCGATCGCGAGCGGGAGGCCCTGCCCTACCGGCCGCACATCGCCGCTCACTGTCTGCCGCACGCCGGCATCGACTGTCAGGCCTGCCGCGATGCCTGCCCGCAGGAGGCGATCCGCTTTCCGCCCCGTCGCGGCGGCCCGTTCCTGCCCCAGGTGACCGCCTCGCTCTGTAGCGGCTGCGGTGCCTGCGTCGCGCCCTGCCCCGTCTCGGCCATCGAACTGCGCCCCGTGCCGGAGGCCTTCGATGCGTGAGGCCGCCGCTCCCCTTGTCATTTCCAGCGCCGTCGTCTCGGTCCTGCCGGACCGGCTCGACAGCGTTGCCGCAACTCTCGCCGGCCTTGCCGACGTCGAGGTGCACGCGGCCGAGGGCAGCAAGATCGTCATCGTCCTGGAAGCGCCGCGCGGCGCCGCCGGCAACCGGCTCGTTGAGATCTCCCTGCTCGACGGCGTGGTGTCCGCCAACATGGTTTTCGAACATAGCGAGGAGGTCTGACGATGGAGCTTGAACTCTCCAGACGCGACATGATCAAGGCGCAGGCCGCGGCGGTGGCCGCTGCCGCCGCCGGCATCGCCCTGCCCGCCGCCGCCCAGCCCATTCCCGGCGGCATCGGCACGCTGGACATCAAGTGGTCGAAGGCGCCCTGCCGCTTCTGCGGTACCGGCTGCGGCGTCATGGTCGGCGTCAAGGACGGTCAGGTCGTCGCCACCCACGGCGACATGCAGGCGGAGGTCAATCGCGGCCTCAACTGTATCAAGGGCTATTTCCTGTCCAAGATCATGTATGGCGAGGACCGGCTGACCACGCCCCTGATGCGCAAGCGCGGCGGCAGCTACCACAAGGACGGCGAGTTCGAGCCGGTCTCCTGGGACGAAGCGCTCGACCTGATGGCGGAAAAGGCCAAGGAGACGCTGGCGGCCAAGGGCCCGACCGCGCTCGGCATGTTCGGCTCGGGCCAATGGACGATTTTCGAGGGCTACGCCGCCACCAAGCTGATGCGGGCGGGTTTCCGCTCCAACAATCTCGACCCCAACGCCCGCCACTGCATGGCCTCCGCCGCCACCGCCTTCATGCGGACCTTCGGCATGGACGAGCCGATGGGCTGCTACGAGGACTTCGAGCATGCCGACGCCTTCGTGCTGTGGGGCTCGAACATGGCGGAGATGCACCCGATCCTGTGGACGAGGCTGGCCGACCGGCGTCTTGGTCATGAGCATGTGCGGGTGGCGGTGCTCTCGACCTTCACCCATCGCAGCATGGACCTTGCCGACATCCCGATGATCTTCAAGCCGGGGACGGATCTGGCGATCCTTAACTACATCGCCAACCACATCATCGAGACAGGCCGCGTCAACGAGGACTTCGTGCGCGACCACGCGGTGTTCATGACCGGCCAGACCGATATCGGCTATGGCCTGCGCCCCGACAACGAGCTGGAGCTGAGGGCCGTCGGCGCCGGCGATCCGGGCAAGATGGAGCCGGCCGACTTCGAGGCCTTCCGCAAGATGGTGTCCGACTACACGCTGGAGAAAGTCTCGGCGCTGTCGGGCGTCGAGCCGGATTTCCTGCGCGAACTCGCCGAACTCTATGCCGACCCGGACCGCAAGGTCATGTCGCTGTGGACCATGGGCTTCAACCAGCATGTGCGCGGCGTCTGGGCCAACCACATGGTCTACAACCTCCACCTCTTGACCGGGAAGATCTCCGAGCCGGGCAACAGCCCCTTCTCGCTGACCGGCCAGCCCTCGGCCTGCGGCACGGCGCGCGAGGTCGGCACCTTCGCCCATCGCCTGCCGGCCGACATGGTGGTAACCAACCCCGAACACCGCAAGCACACCGAGGAAATCTGGAAGCTGCCGCACGGACTGCTGCCCGACAAGCCGGGCTATCATGCGGTCGAGCAGGACCGGATGCTGCGCGACGGCAAGCTCAACTGGTACTGGGTCCAGGTGAACAACAACCTGCAGGCCGCGCCCAACACCAGCCAAGAGACCTATCCCGGTTACCGCAACCCGGAAAATTTCATCGTCGTCTCAGACGCTTATCCGACGGTCACGGCACTGGCCGCCGACGTCATCCTGCCCGCTGCCATGTGGGTGGAAAAGGAAGGCGCCTACGGCAATGCCGAGCGGCGCACCCATGTCTGGCACCAGTTGGTCGATGCCAAGGGCGAGGCCCGCTCCGACCTGTGGCAGATGATAGAGTTCTCCAAACGCTTCACCACGGACGAGGTGTGGCCCCAGGAGATCCTCGACGCCAATCCCGACTATCGCGGCAAGACGCTCTACGAGGTGCTGTTCGCGAATGGGACCGTCGACCGCTTCCCGCTCGCGCAGATCGACGCGGACTACGAGAACCAGGAGGCCAAGCACTTCGGCTTCTATGTTCAAAAGGGCCTGTTCGAGGAATATGCGGAGTTCGGCCGCGACCATGGCCACGACCTTGCGCCCTATGACCGCTACCACCAGGTGCGCGGATTGCGCTGGCCGGTGGTCGATGGCGAGGAAACCCGCTGGCGCTACCGCGAGGGTTACGATCCTTACGTGAAGCCGGGCGAAGGCGTGCGCTTCTACGGCCGCAAGGACGGGCGCGCGGTGATCCTCGCCGTGCCCTACGAGCCACCCGCCGAGGTGCCCGACGACGACTACGACCTGTGGCTGGTGACCGGCCGGGTGCTCGAGCACTGGCATTCGGGCTCGATGACGATGCGCGTGCCCGAGCTCTACAAGGCCTTCCCCGGCGCCCGCCTCTTCATGCATCCCGACGACGCCCGCGCCCGCGGCCTCAACCAGGGCAGCGAGGTCGTGGTGACCTCGCGGCGCGGTGAAATCCGCACGCGCATCGAGACGCGCGGGCGCAACCGTATGCCGCGCGGCGTCGTCTTCGTGCCGTGGTTCGACGCAAGCCAGTTGATCAACAAGGTCACGCTCGACGCCACCGATCCCATCTCCAAGCAGACGGATTTCAAGAAATGCGCAGTCAAGGTCTCCACCGCGTAGCCGCGCACGCGCTGCTTGCCGGCCTTCTCGTGTTCGCCGTCGGCCTGGCGCTGCCGGCGTTCTCCCAGGACGCGCCGCGCCTGCGCGGAACGCCCCAGCCGATGGAAAATGCTGCGGCTCCTCCGGTGGCGAAATGGATCGTCGACGACGTACGGCGGATGCGCGCCTATCCCGAGCAGCCGCCGGTGATCCCGCATTCGATCGAAGGCTACCAGCTTTCGGTCAACACCAACCGCTGCCTGTCCTGCCACAAGCGGGAATACACGGAAGGGTCCGGCGCGCCGATGATCAGTGTCACCCATTACATGGACCGCGAGGGCCAGATGCTGGCGGACGTGTCGCCGCGCCGCTACTTCTGCACCATGTGCCACGTGCCCCAGTCGGATGCCCCACCGCTTGTCACCAACCTGTTCCGCGACATGAGCGAGCTCGGCGCCCGGCCGGCCGGGAGCCGCTGAGCCATGTGGGGTCGTCTGAAGTCCCTCGCCCGGCAGGCCTGGACCATCTTCGCAAGGCCGAGCGTGCATTTCGGCCTCGGCTTCCTGACCCTCGGCGGCTTCGTCGGCGGCGTGATCTTCTGGGGTGCGTTCAACACCGCGCTGGAAGTCACCAACACCGAGGCCTTCTGCATCAGTTGCCACGAGATGAAGGACAACGTCTACGAGGAGATGACGCAGACCATCCACTTCTCCAACCGCTCGGGCGTGCGGGCGTCCTGCCCCGACTGCCACGTTCCGCACAACTGGACCGACAAGATCGCCCGCAAGATGCAGGCCTCCAAGGAGGTCTGGGGCCACCTGTTCGGCACCATCAACACGCGCCGCAAGTTCCTCGACCTGCGCCTGGAACTCGCCAAGCACGAATGGGCGCGGCTGAAGGCCAATGACAGCCTCGAATGCCGCAACTGCCATTCCTCCATCGCCATGGATTTCACCCGCCAGACAGATCGTGCCGCGGCAATCCACCAACGCTTCCTCGTCAGCGGCGAAGCGACCTGCATCGACTGCCACAAGGGAATCGCCCACCAGCTTCCAAACATGGAAGATGTGGAGCCGGGCTGGCGCGTCCCGCCGGAGTTCAGGCAACTGGAGGGCAAGGAGGAGGCGGCCCTGCGACAATTGACCGGGTATCTGTCCGATATTCCGCCCTCAAAATGACTTTCCCGGCCGACCTTTGGCATGACCCGTCCCACCCGGCGGTTTTCGTGATAGGCTCTCGTTCCGTCGGTCCAGGACGGCAAAAAAGCGCCGGGCCGCACCGGGGAGCGAGACATGCACGGAATGGAAAGGGCCACAGGCCGGATCGCAGCGCGCGTGGCAAAGGGACTTGCGGGCCTTGCCCTCATGTCGATCCTCATCGCCACGCCGCCAGCCGCCGCCGATCACCTGCTCCCGGGCGACCGGGTCGGCTCCAACATCAACGAGATTGCCGACACGCTCGCCAAGCACGGCTACGTCACGCTGCGCTACATGAACAAGGAAGGCCGGATCGAGATCGTCGCCCGCAAGGGCAACGACACGGTGTTCCTGCTGATCGACGCGGCGACCGGATTGCTCGAAACCGCCGTCCATCAGGATGGCGAACCGCGGCTGGAGCGCCCTGTCGTCCCTGCGCCGCAGGGCGATGAGGAAAGCCGGAGGCCGGCCGCCGATCACGACGCCGACGACACGATTTCCGCCCTGCCCAGTCCCGACCGGACGATCTCCCCAGCCTGATCGCACGCGTTCTGGCTATCGCCCCCGAACGGCCGCAGCATCGTGGTCCGGCGTGCCCTGTTCAGCCGGGTCGGCGCCGTTTCAGCGCCCCTTCAAAGATATTGCTCGATCAGATCCGCGACCTGGCGATCGCGCGCGCCTTCGCTCTCGCCGCCGAACACCACGGCGATGACACTGCGCCCGCCACGATGGGCGGAGGCGGCAAGGTTGTAGCCGGAATCGCGGATATAGCCGGTCTTGATGCCGTCGACGCCGGCAACGCGGCCAAGCAGGTTGTTGGTCGCCCGGTGGGTGGTGCCCTCATAGGTGAAGCTGCGCGCCGTAAAGGCGCTGGCACGCCCGGCATGCCGGCTTTTCAGCGCGCGCGACAGGGTCGCCATGTCGCGCGCAGTGGTGACCTGACGCGGATCCGGCAGCCCCGAGGCGTTGACGAAACGGGTATTGCCCATGCCGAGGCTGCGCGCCTTGGCCGTCATCTGCGCGGCAAAGGCGTCCTCGGAGCCGGCAAGCGTCTCCGCGACCGCCACCGCGACGTCGTTGGCCGACTTCACGGCCAGCGCCTGGATCGCCTGGGAGACGGTCAGCCGCCCCCCCACCTTCAATCCGATGCGCGCCGGCGGCTGGCTTGCCGCCTTCGCGGAGATCGACAGCGGCGTATCGAGGCCGACCCGGCCCTCGGACAGCGCATCGAACAGCAGATAGAGCGTCATCATCTTGGTGAGCGAGGCCGGGTAGCGCAGCGAATCGGCATCCGCCTCGTGCAGCACCGTCCCGGTCGCCGCATCGACGACGATGGCAGCCGGGGCACGTCGAAGCGCACTGCCCTGTGGCGCCAGTGACAGTTCCGTGCCGATCGAGGGCGCGGGAAGCACCGGCAGCGCCGCGACCTGCACGGCTCCCACCGGCTGGCGCGAGGCATGCTGCGAGGTGCTGGCTGCGGTCTGGCAGCCGCCGAGCGCGAGAGACACGGCAAGGACAAGCGCCGCGCGGCGCCAGCGGCGCGAGGTGGCGTCCCTCGCGGTGGTCAGAGCGTTCACCATTCCGGCTCCGGATGAAGGAGGCTGATCGGCGCGCACCTTATCGGATCGCGGCGCCGGGAAAAAGTCCCGCCTCGGCCGACATGACGGAAAGGGTCGAGGCGCGCGGCCTCAGGCGACCAGGGCCTTGCCCATGCCTTCCGGCAGAGCGGTGCCGCGCCCGCCGGACAGCGCCTGCGCCAGTTCGATGAACAGCTTGGCCGGCAAGGGCGGGGCGAAAATGTAGCCCTGCGCGGCGGAGACGCCGAGTTCGCGCAGGCGCTCGATCTGTTCCATCGTCTCGACGCCCTCGGCGATGATGCCCATGCCGAGATTGTCGGCGAGTTCGACCATCGTGTCGACGATGGTGGTGGAGTTGTCGTCCGTCCCCAGGCTGTCGATGAACATCTTGTCAATCTTGATGATGTCGATGCCGAGCTTCTGGAGATAGGCGAAACCGCCATGGCCGGTGCCCACATCGTCGAGCGCCACGCGCACGCCGATCGCCTGCATCTCGGCGATGATCTTGCGGGCGGTGTCCATGTTGGACAACGGCTGGCGCTCGGTCACCTCCATGACGATCTGCTGAAAGGCGATCTTCGAGCCGCCAAAGATCTCTGTGATGTCCTCGATGATCTGCCGATCCTCGAAATGTCCGGCAAACAGGTTGATCGACAGCTTGAATTCCGGATTCTGGTAATAGAGATCGCCGACCTCGACACAGGTCTTGCGCATGATCTGACGGGTCATCTCGAAGATGTGGCCCGACGTCTCGGCGAAGGTCATGAAGGCGCCCGGCGAGATCACCGACCCGTCCGGCCGCTGCCAGCGCATCAGGACCTCGCAGCCGCGCAGACGGCCCGTTTCGATGTCCATCACCGGCTGATAATAGGGGATGAACTCTCCGCGCCGGATCGCCTGGACGAATTCGTCCTCCGCCTCGCTCTCCGGGCGCCAGGAGAACCAGACGCTGACCGCCACGAACAGGATCGCGAAACAGACGCAAGCGATCGCGGCGACCACCTTGAGATCGCGCACCAGATTGTCGGCGGCCGAAGCCGGCGCCGAAACGGTCGCCAGCATCGGATACTTCTCCGAAGCCACCTCGACGACCATCTCCCGCTCGCTCTCGCGGGAATTGATATGGCTGTACTCGCCCGAGCGCAGCCACGTCACCCCGTCGCCCAGCCGCAGTTCCACATGCCGGTGAGCGCGCAGGTATTCCGGCCCCGGGTCGATGGCGATCGCGACAGGCGAGATCTCCGCCAGGAGCCGGTTGCCGGTCCCGATCCGCCAGCTCACCAGGGCAACGCGCGTCCCTTCATAGACACGCTCGCGCATGCCGATCCCGACCAGCGGAGAATCCGCCTGCAGGACGGGCAGCACGGGCTGCCCCCTGCTCGGCTGGTCCGGCACATTGCACATCATCACGCCGCCGGTATTGACGACGCCGAGCATCTGCACGAACGGCGCCTCGATCAGACCGGCATTGAACGCTGCCCGATCATCCGCCGAACAGGTCACGTGGCCCTTCTGGTGCAACCCCTGCAACACCGACACCGCATCGCCGATTGCCTTTTCCGCGCGCAGGACATAGCGCTCGGCAATCGCCTTCATCTCCGCCTGCGCCTGTGTTACGGCGTAGGTGTTGAGCACGTAATTGGCCGCGATCAGGGGAGCGATCGCCAGAATGAGGGCGATCACTAAAGTCTTGAGAAAGCGGGTATAACGGTGCGGCACGCAGCGATCCGGCATTTGATGGAATGTCAGTATCCGCAGCTTTCGTAAATGACCCCTGAAGGCGCGGCCGCAGGAGAGAAAAAAAGCCGCCGCGCCCTGACAACAAGAGCAACCCCGACAACGAGGAGCGCGTCAAAGCATGCAGGCCCTGTTCATTGGCCAAGCCTATATCGACATCACCTTCCTCACCGATACGCTGCCGACGGGCGACGAGAAGGCGATCGCGCGTGATTATGCGGTGAGCTTCGGCGGCAATGCGGTGACCGCCGGCTTTGCCTGCGCAAGGCTCGGCATCGCACCGGACATCCTGTGCTCGCAGGCCGATGACTGGCTGGCCCGAATGTTCCTCGACATGGCCGCCAAATACGGCATCTCGATCCATGGACGGAAGGTGCGGGAATCCTCCCTCTCCTTCATCATGCCCAAGGACGGCAAGCGCGCCATCGTCCGCTGCCGCGACAACGATTTCCTTCACCCCTTTCCGGTGCTCAATCTTGCCGGCTGCCGGGCGCTGCATCTCGACGGCCACATGCCCGATGCCGCCCTGCACTATGCCAAGGCCGCCCGGGCCGCAGGCATCCTGACCTCGCTCGATGGCGGTGCCGTGCGCGAGAATACGGACGAATTGCTGCGCTATATCGATGCCGCTGTGGTCTCCGCCCGTTTCTGCGAGCAACTCGGTCTCGGCGTCGAGGAAACGCTGGACTACCTGCGCGAACGCGGTTGCCCGGTCGGCGGCGTCACGCTCGGAGAGGATGGCATCTTCTGGTATGAGGGCGGCGGTCCGACGCAGCGCATGGCCGCGCTTAACGTGCCCAGGGAGCGCATCGTCGACACGAACGGCGCCGGCGACGTCTTTCACGGCGCTTATATCTATTCCTGGCTGCGCAATGAAGATGCCGGCTTCGAGCAGCATTTCCGCTTCGCCCGCGCCGCCTCCGCCCACGCGATCCAGCACCTGGGCAACGAGGACAGCCTGCCGTCGCTCGCCGATGTCGAGCAGGCGATGGCGGAATGGCCGGAAAAACCTCTGGCCGCGGTCATCTAGCTGAAAAACAAACAGGCGACAAATCGCTCTGAACAATCTGAGCGCGCAGCTTGTCCTTGCGCTCCATTTGACGCATCGTAGCGGTCCGCAGGCAGGGAGCGGACACTCAAACACCACTCGGAGACGTCTGAATGACCTATCTTCCCCTTCGCCGCGTGCGCGCCCTTGCGATTGCCTGCCCGCTCCTCCTCGCGCCGCCGGCCCTTGCCTTCGATGCCTCCGGCAACGAAGTGGCGGACACGTTCTTCCAGATCATCGAAGCCGGCAAGGCGGCCGTGACCGGCTATGACAGGGTCGAGGAATCCGGCGGCAAGGTGACCATCACCGGGCTGCGCGCCGCGCTCGACGATGGCGGCAAGACCACCAGGCTGACGATCGCCGAAACCTCGTTTCAGGACGCCGAAGTCGACGCCGACGGCGGCCTGACCGCCGGAGCCATGGCGATGAGCGGCGTCACCATCGAGGACCAGCAGGACGGCAATGACGTCCGCGTCACCGCCGCGCTGATCGCCATCGACGATCCGGTCCTGCCCTCGGCCGCCACGATCAAGGCCAAGGCCGACAGCGACGCGATGGCGCCCGGCTATTCGCGTGCCGAAATCACCGGCATCCTCATCGACACCGCGAAGGATGGGAAAATCCCGATCGCCAGCGTCGTCGCCGTGGTCGACGAAATGGATGGCGATCTGCCGACCGCCGGCTCGCTGACGGTGAAGGGCATCGAGATCACCGCCGCCAGCCTGGACGAGGACGGCCGCAAGTCTCTGACCGACCTCGGCTATGACAAGCTCGTGCTCGGTCTCGCCCTGGAAGCGGAATGGGACCCGGACGCCGGCGTTCTCGACATTTCCGACCTGACGATTTCCGGTGCCGAAGCGGCCACGCTGAACGCTTCGCTGACGCTCAAGGGCATGACCCGCGAGGTCTTCGCGAAGCTCGAAGCCGCCCAGGGCAACCCGGAAGAGGCCATGGGCATCATGCAGGGCCTCGAGGTGGTCAGCATCGCCCTGCGCCTTGACAATGAGTCGCTGGTCGACCGCCTGCTCGACGCGCAGGCCAAGGAATCCGGCGCCTCGCGCGAGGAATTCGTCGGTCAGTTGAGCGCCGCCCTGCCCATGCTTCTGTCGGTGATCGGCAATCCGGATTTCCAGCAGAAGGTCGCGAGCGCAGCCACCACCTTCCTGAAGGACCCGCAGTCGATCTCCGCGACGGCGGCGCCCGCCGCGCCGGTGCCCTTCGCTCAATTGCTGGGAGCCGCAATGATCGCGCCGCAGACGCTCCCCAACCTTCTCGGCGTGACGATCGCCGCGAACCAGGACTGACGTTCCGGCGGGAGGGGCACCGCCGCGACACAGCAGCAACGATCCCGGCGCGGGCAGACCCGGCGCCGGTTTCGGTTTGAGTGACCGCTCCTCCGAGCGGATCCGCTTTCCCGATCCGATCCGCTTATCGGACAATGGACAACGCCAGATCACGGACAACGGACCATGCCCAAACCAATGCCCAGACACCTGCGCTACACCGCCACGGCCGGCGCCTTTCTCGTAAGCCTCGCGCTTGCCGCTCCCGCCACGGCGAACCCCGCCGTCGATGCCGCCGACGCCTTCCTGAAATGGGCCAAGGACAACGGCGCCAGCATCGCCGAATATGGCAGCGTCACCGAAACCGGCACCAGCGATGCCACCGTGCGCGACGCCCGGTTCGGCTGGGATCTCGCCTTCTCGATCGCCGGCTTCGACATCGACGTCGATATCCGCATCAACAGCCCCGAGACCCGGCTGATCGGCGTCACCAGGACCGATAAGGGCTACCGGCTCGACAAGTACGAGCAACCCGGCCTGCACGAGTTCCGTGTTGCCGGCGGGATGACCCAGGACGGCGTGCGCAGCGCCTTCGACGTCACCGTGAACCAGTACGATCTGGTGGCGGAAAACTACCTCCAGGTCCCGTTCGAGGCTCCGCAAGACGCCGGAAAGCCGGTTTCCCGCTTCCTGCCGGCCATCCTTGCCGGCCTCGACACCAGCGTCGAGCGCATGTTCGTGCGCCGCATGGAAACCCTGTCGAAGATGCCTGACGGCGCCGCCGGCAAGGAAACCTACGAGGGCATGACCATCACCGGTCTCGCCAACGGCCGCATCGAGGAGCAACGGGTCGAGAAGACCGTCTCGGAAACGGAAATAGTGCTGGAGCCGGGCGCCACCGGCGAGCGCACGATGCTCCGCCAGGAGGTTGGGCTACAGGTCGTCACCGGCACCGACATCAAGCCGATCCTGCGGCTGGTCGGCATGTTGCCGGCCGAGCGTCTGACCGGCGACGAGGTCATCGCCGGCGCCAGCGTCGACGGAGTGAGTTTCTCCTTTGACGACAATGTGGTCGGCATCGGCCGCATTGCGATGGCCGGCTTGCGGGTTGCGCCCGACGCCGCCGCCTTCGATCTCGCCACTCTCGGCGACCAGGTGGCGCTCGGCACGCTGCCCGACGACGAGCCCTCCCTTGCCGCGCTCGGTGGACAGGGCCTCGACGCGATCGGGGCAATTTCGCTGGACAGTTTCGATCTCTCCGCGCTCGCCATCACATCGCCCATCGCCAACGGTGCCATTGGCGCGATCCAGGCGCGGGACGCCTCCTATCGCGGCTTTGCGGACTTCACCGTCAGCGAGCTTTCGGTGACGACAGCGGAGAACAACACCTCGGTCGATTCCCGGCTGTTGCGGATGAGCGAGCTGCGCCTGCCGCCGCTGTCGCGCTATGTCGACGTCTTCCTCTCCTCCGCCGACAAGGAGCCCGATCTGGCGCAGATCCTGTCGATCATCCCGACGCTGGGACTTCTGCAGATCGAGGGCCTCAAGGTGGCGTCGAACGAGCTTCCCGCCCCCGTCTCGGTGGAAAGCTATCGCGTTGCCATGAGCGACTTCATCGCTCCGATCCCGACCCGGATCGAGGCTGTGACGAAAAACGCCTCCTTCCCCATATCGCTGATCGATGAGGAGGACGCCCGCGCGCTGTTCGAGGCGCTGGACCTTGACGCGGTCAACTACTCCGACGAGAGCCGGATGGCCTGGAATCCGGACACCCAGACGCTCAGCATCGATCCGCTCTCCTTCACCATCGATGGGGGCGGCTCTCTGGAACTGCGGATGGAGATCGGCGGCATTCCGCGCCTCGCCTTCGAGAACCCCGAGCAGGCGCAGATGGTCCTTGCGACCGCCATGGTCAACAAGGCCCGCCTTGTCGTGCGCGATGCCCGGCTGATCTCGGCCTTCATCGCTCAGCAGGCGGGGCCGGCCGGCCTGTCGCCGGAAACCCTGGCGCTCGGCCTCGCCGATCAGGCCGCCAACGAGATGGGGCCGCTGAAGGACACGCCCTTCGGCCAGAGCCTGCACGCCGCGCTGAAGAGCTTCCTGGTGTCGCCGGACGAACTGGTCATCACGGTCGAGCCTGCCTCGCCGGTGCCGGCCATGCAGATCATGGGCGTGCTGGCAACTGCGCCGGACACCCTGCCACAGCTCCTCAACGCGATGGTGGTGGCCAATTCCGGCCGCTGATCGCCTCGACCAGCAGCGGATCGAAACGGAAAACCCCGCCGCAGAGCCCTGCGGCGGGGGTTTCTTGTGGGTCATTGGCAGCCCGGCGGAGAGAGGTCGTCGGTCCGGTGTGTCACTGCGCCGCGCCGGCAGCGGCGCCAGTGTCGGAAAACTGCAGGTCGCACAACCTCTTGTAGAGCCCTCCGCGCGCAAAGAGCTCACGGTGGGTGCCGCTTTCGATGGCGCGCCCCCGCTCCATGACGATGATCTGGTCCGCCTCGCGCACGGTCGACAGGCGGTGAGCGATGACCAGTGTCGTGCGGCCGCGCATCAGGTTGGCGAGCGCCGCTTGGATCTTTGCCTCGCTCTCGGAATCGAGCGCCGACGTCGCCTCGTCCAGCAGCAGCAGAGGCGCGTCGCGCAGGATGGCACGGGCAATGGCGATGCGCTGGCGCTGGCCGCCGGACAACCTGCCGCCGCCCTCGCCCACCCGCGTGTCATAGCCCTCGTCCAGTTCCAGGATGAAGTCATGCGCATTCGCCTCGCGCGCCGCCTGGATAATCTCCTCCTCCAGCGCGCCGGGCCGGCCAATGGCAATGTTGTCGCGCACCGACATGTCGAACAGGAACGTGTCCTGCGAGACCAGCGCGATGGAGGCGCGCAGATCAGGGATCGCGATCTCGCGGATGTCCTGCCCGCCGATGGTCACGCGGCCCGCAATCGGCTCGTAGAACCGCTCCAGCAGGGAGAAAACGGTGGACTTGCCCGCCCCCGACGGGCCGACCAGCGCGGTCACCTCGCCGGCACGGGCGGTGAAGTCGAGACCCGTCAGCGCCGGCGCCTCGCCATACTGAAAGACCACGGTCTCGAAGCGCACGTCGCCCGGCCGGAACGGCACCCCCGCCGCACGCGGCTCCTCCTCCTCCTCCGCCGAAGCGCGGTCCAACACCTCATACATCAGCCGCACGCCGACCATATGCGCCGAGAGATTGACATGAAGGCGGGCGAGCCGGCGGGCGGGATCATAAGCCAGCAGCAAGGCGGTGATGAAGGCGAAGAAGGCGCCGGGGTCGCTGCCGCGCTCGATGACGGCATAGCCGCCATAGAGGATCACCAGCGCGATGGCGACGCCGCCGAGCGTCTCCATGACCGGCGAGGTGCGGGCCGACAGGCGGGTCATCTTGTCGGCGCGCAAGCGCACGTCCTCGACGGCCGCATCCATGTCGCGGCGCAGCCGCTGCTCCACCGCGAAGGCCTTGACGACGCGGATGCCGGAAATGGTCTCCTGGGCGATCGACAGGATGCGGGTCAGCGAGACGAATTGCGACTTCGCCACCCGGCGTACGCGCCGCACCAGACCGGCGATGATGATGATCGCCGGGGGCATGATCACCAGCGCAATCAGGCTCATCAAGGGATCCTGGGCGATCATCACCGCGACCAGCGCGATGACGGTCAGCAGGTCCCGGCCGAGCGCCGTAACGATGAGATCGAGCGCCACGCGGGCGGCGGTCGCATTATGCGACAGCCGGGTGCCAAGATCGCCGATGCCGGAGCGCTCGAAAAAGGCCACGTCCTGGCGGGTGATCGCCTCGAACAGGCGCGACTGGGTGCGGGCGACGATGGCATTGCCGATCTCGCCGAGAACCACCAACTGGCCGTAGGTCGAAACACCCTTCACCGCGAAGATGAACATCACGAAGCCGGCGATGACCATCACCATGGTGGCATCGCGCTCCAGGAAAACCTCGTTGATGACGTCCTTCATGATCCAGGCGCTCGCCGCCGTACTGGCGGCGACAAGCCCCATGAAGATAAAGGCCAGGATATAGCGCCACACGTAGTCCCGGGCATTTTCCAGGACCAGTCGCCGGACCAGAAAGGGCGTGCCTTCCGGGTCGGCGAACAGGTGGGACCAGAAGCGTTTCAATGCGTCGGCCTTGTTGTTGCTGCCCCGCCGGCGGCCCGTGTCGCCGGCCTTCGCCCTGCCCTTGGGGGCTGACGTCGACCGTCAGCCCTTCTCGGGCAGATTGAGCCGGATATGCAGCTCGCGCAACTGCTTCGGATAGACGCCGGACGGCGCCCCCATCAGCAGATCCTGCGCCTGCTGGTTCATCGGGAACAGGCTGACATCGCGCACGTTCTTCGCCCCGACCAGCAGCATGACGATGCGGTCGACGCCGGCCGCCATGCCGCCATGCGGCGGCGCGCCGTACTGGAACGCGCGGTAGAGGCCGCCGAAGCGCTCCTCCACATCGCTCTTTGACAGGCCGACCTTCTCGAACGCCTTGACCATCAGCTCCGGCGACTGATTGCGGATCGAGCCGGAGGCGATCTCGTAGCCGTTGCACACGAGGTCGTACTGGAACGCCTTGATGTCGAGCGGATCCATGGTCTCCAGCGCCTCCAGGCCGCCCTGCGGCATGGAGAACGGATTGTGCGCGAACTCGACCTTCTTCTCTTCCTCGTCCCATTCGAAGAACGGGAAGTCGACGATCCAGGCGAGCGCGAAGCGGTCGCGGTCGACGAGATCGAGTTCTTCGCCGACGCGGGTCCGCGCCTTGCCGGCGAAGTCGGAGAACTTCTTCGGGTCGCCCGCGACGAAGAAGGCCGCATCGCCCTCACCCAAACCAAGTTGAGCCGCTATCGCAGCAGTTCGTTCCGGCCCAATATTTTTCGCGAGAGGCCCTGCCCCCTCAATTTTCTCAAAATACTTCTCATAGACAGCCTCCACCGTCAAACGGTCACTTGTTCCAGCAGACTTCTCAAGCATCTTAAGAAGAAGCTCTTTGTCCACACTAGTTCTTTCATCTTCTGCCTTGCGCCAGAAGATATAGCCGAGGCCGGGCTGGCCCTCGCCCTGCGCCCAGGAATTCATCCGGTCGCAGAAGGCGCGGCTGCCGCCGGTCGGGGCCGGGATCGCCCACACGGCGTTCTTCGGGTCCTCCAGCATCCGCGCGAAGATCTTGAAGCCGGAGCCGGCGAAATGGGCTCCGACATCCTGCATCTCGATCGGATTGCGCAGGTCCGGCTTGTCGCTGCCATACTTGGCGATGGCGTCGGCATAGGGGATGCGCGGGAAAGTCCCGGTGACCGGCTTGCCCTTCGCGAACTCCTCAAAGACGCCGCGCATGATCGGCTCCATCGTGGAGAACACGTCCTCCTGCTCGACGAAGCTCATCTCCAGGTCGAGCTGGTAGAACTCGCCCGGCAGGCGGTCGGCGCGCGGGTCTTCGTCGCGGAAGCACGGCGCGATCTGGAAGTAGCGGTCGAAGCCGGAGACCATCAGCAACTGCTTGAACTGCTGCGGCGCCTGCGGCAGCGCGTAGAACTTGCCCGGATGCAACCGCGAAGGCACCAGGAAGTCGCGCGCGCCCTCCGGCGAGGACGCGGTGAGGATCGGCGTCTGGAATTCGGTGAAGCCCGCCGCCCCCATCCGCTGGCGCATCGAGCCGATGATGCGCGTGCGCGTCATGATGTTCTCGTGCAGCGTCTCGCGGCGCAGGTCGAGGAAACGGTAGGTCAGGCGGATGTCTTCGGGATAGTCCGGCTCGTTGAACACCGGCAGCGGCAGCTCGCGCGCCGCGCCCAGCACTTCCAGCTCGCGGATGAAGATCTCGATCGCGCCGGTCGGCAGCGCCGTGTTCACCGTCTCGGGCGTACGCGACTTCACCTCGCCGTCAATGCGGATGCACCACTCGGCACGCACCGTCTCGGCAAGCTTGAAGGCCGGCGAATCGGGGTCGACCACGCATTGCGTCATGCCGTAGTGATCGCGCAGGTCGATGAACAGCAGGCCGCCGTGATCGCGCACACGGTGCACCCAGCCCGACAGGCGCGCCGTGGCGCCGACATGGGTTTCGCGCAGTTCCCCGCACGTGTGACTGCGATAGCGATGCATGTGGTCCTCGATGGCCCGAAGTTTGAAAAAGTGGCGGCTGACAAGGCGACGCGGCTGCCGGCCGGCGCGGTGACGCGCCCGTGCACAAGCCACGGGATGGCGATAAAGTCAAGGCAGCGCGCCGGTTGGCGGCTGCCGGCGACCCGGCGAACGAACCGGCGACAACAAGGCGGTTTCGTGGCGACAAGCGGGCAAGCATCCGCTATATCTCGCGATCACCATGCAGATCATTACAAGCACCAAACAACTGGCCGACGTATGTCGGCGCCTCGCGCAACACGATTTCGTTGCGGTCGACACCGAGTTCCTTCGCGAAACGACCTTCTGGCCGAAGCTCTGCGTCATCCAGATGGCAAGCCCGGAGGACGCGGTGATCGTCGACGCGCTCGCCGACGGTCTCGACCTGGCACCGTTCTTCGAGCTGATGCGCGACGAGAGCATCGTCAAGGTGTTCCATGCCGCGAGGCAGGACATCGAGATCGTCTATCACCTGGGCGGCTTCATCCCGCACCCGGTGTTCGACACCCAGGTCGCGGCGATGGTCTGCGGCTTCGGCGATTCGATTTCCTACGACCAGTTGGTCCACCGCATTACTGCGGTTCGGATCGACAAGTCGTCGCGCTTCACCGACTGGTCGCGCCGGCCGCTCAGCGACAAGCAGCTCGACTATGCGCTGGCCGACGTCACCCATCTGCGCGAGGTCTACCATTTCCTCAAGGCGAACCTCGCCGAGCAGGGGCGTAGCCACTGGGTCGGTGACGAGATGGAGATTCTCACCTCCGAGAACACCTATCGCACCGATCCGGAGAATGCGTGGAAGCGGCTGAAGCTGCGGGTGCGCAAGCCGATCGAGTTCGCGGTGCTGCAGGAAGTCGCCGCCTGGCGCGAGCGCGAGGCCCACGAACGCGACGTGCCGCGCAACCGCATCCTCAAGGACGATGCGATCTACGAGATCGCCGCCCAACAACCGACCAGCACCCAGGCGCTGGCTGCCCTGCGCACCATTCCGCGCGGCTTCGAGCGCTCGCGCACGGCCGACGACATCCTTTCGGCCGTCAAGCGGGCGATGGCGATCCCCAAGGACAAGCTTCCGGCGGTTCCCAAGGGCCGGGCAGCACCCGATGGATCGGCGGCCGCCGTCGACCTTCTCAAGGTCCTGCTGAAACTGGTCAGTGAAGCCCATGGCGTCGCCGCCAAGGTGATCGCCACGATGGAGGATCTGGAGAAGATCGCCGCCAGCGACGATGCCGATGTCGATGCCCTCAAGGGCTGGCGCCTGGAACTGTTCGGCGAGTCGGCCTTGAAGCTGAAGCGCGGCGAGATCGCCCTTGCCTTCAACGGCAAGCGCATCGTCGCCGTCGAACAGGACGAGGCCGTGCAGGCGCCGCCTAAGGCGGAAGGCTCCAAGCGCCGCCGCAACCGCCAGAAAGCGGCGGCGGACGCCGCCGAGTAGAACGCCGGACATCGCGAACCGTTGGCCGGGCGCCCTGCCCGGCCAACGCCCGCCGATATTCCTTTCAGAACCTCGTTCGAAAGCCGCTTCGGCCGTGCGTCACGGCTCCAGATCGACTCGCGCCCGCAGGCCCAGCAGACGGGCGAACTGGAGGAGGCGCTTGTTGAGGCGCTCTCCCTCGAGCGCCGTGAGTTCGCCGCGCAGCGTCAGCACCACTTCGCCATTGTCGACGGTGACCGGCACTTGCGGCAGGATGCCGGCAACCGAGGCGCTGAGCACGGACGCAACCCGCAAGGCACCGCCGAGAATGCGGGCGCGGTCCTTGAGCCGCGTATGGGCGAGTTCGCGGATGCGGGGCCCGAGCGCATCCTCCACCAGCCCCTGGTGCCGGTAGAAGACCGACAGCGCCAGATAGGCGCGGCCCGCGTGATCGATGCCGACGAATCCGGCATTGGAGATGATGTTGAGGCTCTGTTCGCCGCGATAGTCGGGATGGGCGCGCCAGCCGATATCGGACAGCAGGCAGCCGGCGGCCCTGAGGCGCCGCTCGTATTCGGTCTCGTCGATGCCAACGGCCGGAAACAGGCGGTCAGTCCACTCGACCAGTTCCTCGCCATAGGCGGGCGAGCGGGAGCGCAGCTCCGACAGTTCGCGCGCCGCCTCGACCAGCGGGTCCTGCCGGCGCAGATCCTCCGGCAACAGGTCGAACAGCAGCCCCTCGCGCAGGCCGAGCGCCGACATCACCACCTTCGAGGCCTTGGAGCGCCGCAGGACCTTTTCCATCACCGCCGCGCCGAAGGGCAGCAGCGGCCGGCGGGCCCGCGAGACCACCTCGATCATGTCGAGGCTCTCCGGATCGCGCCGGGCGACGAGCTGGCAGAACTCGATCGCCTCCTCCGCGGGAATGGCATAGTCGTGCATCACATGCAGCGGATAGCCGTCCTGATGCAGGTGCAGCCGGGCGAGCGAGCGCCAGGTGCCGCCGACCGCATAGAAGGGCTTGCCTGCGCCGATGGGCAGCCATTCGACATCGGCGAGCGCCTGTTCGGCGATCTTCTGCGCCTTGGCGATCTTTCCGTCCGCGTCTTCCTGCAGGCGGATGCCGCCAAGCGGCAGGGTCTGACCGCGTCCGATCTCGTCCTGCTTGATCTCCACCAGTTCGAGGCTGCCGCCTCCCAGGTCGCCGACGATGCCATCGGGCCGCCAGATGCCGGAGATAACGCCATAGGCGGCAAGCCGCGCCTCGTCTCGTCCCGACAACAGGCGCACGGGCGTGCGACAGATCTGCTCGACGGCGACCAGAAACTCCTCGCCGTTTGCGGCATCGCGCGTCGCGGCCGTGGCCAGGATGTGCAGATCGACGACGCCGATCTGGTCGCACAGCCGGCGGAACCGCACCAGCGCCCGCCGGGCCTGCTCCGTCGCCTCGGCCGACAGTCGTCCGGTGGCGCCAACGCCGCGGCCCAGCCCCGCCAGCACCTTCTCGTTGAACAGCACCGTCGGGGTGCGTGCGTGCCTTTCGTAGACGACGAGGCGGATCGAGTTCGATCCGATATCGATGACGGCGATCGGTCCGCTGCCGTTCAGACGGCCGCGGACCAGTGCATGCTTTAGGCTGTCAGCCACGCTTCCTCGGCTCCGCGAAGGGTTTCGGACTGTGGCTGCGCAGCGACTTGCCACGGCCGGAGAGCGACGGATTCGTCATGAAATACTGGTGGGCGTTGAAGGGTTTCTCGCCCTTGCCGAGATGCACGCGCTCGTGCCCCCCATCGGGCAGCAGCCGCCAGCTCTGCTGGTTGTCCTTCAGATTGGCGACCATGATCTGATCGAGCACCTGTTCGTGCACCGTCGGTGTGAGAAGCGGCGTCAGCGTCTCCACCCGCCGGTCGATATTGCGCGGCATCAGGTCCGCCGAGCCGATATAGACGACCGCATCCGGCGAGGGAAGCCCATGACCGTTGCCGAAGCAGAAGATGCGGCTGTGCTCCAGGAACCGGCCGACGATCGACTTCGCGCGAATGTTCTCAGACAGGCCAGGAATGCCGGGACGCAGGCAGCAGATGCCGCGGATCACCAGGTCGATCCGCACGCCTGCCTGGCTCGCCTTGTAGAGCGCGTCGATGATGCCGGGGTCGACCAGCGAGTTCATCTTCATCCAGATCTGCGCCGGACGCCCGGCGGCCGCATGCTCCGCCTCGTTCGCGATCAGCCGGAGGATGCCGTCGCGCAGCGTCACCGGCGACACCATCATGTGTTCCAGCTCCACCGGCTCGGCATAACCGGTGATGAAGTTGAAGATCTTGGCGACCTCCCGCCCGATGCGCGGATCGGCGGTAAAATAGGACAGGTCCGTATAGATGCGCGCGGTGATCGGGTGATAGTTGCCGGTGCCAAGATGGCAGTAGGTGCGCAGCTCGCCATGCTCGCGGCGGACCACCATGGAGAGCTTGGAATGGGTCTTCAGCTCCAGGAAGCCGAAGACCACCTGCACGCCGGCCCGCTCCAGATCGCGGGCCCAGCGGATATTGGCCTCCTCGTCGAAGCGCGCTTTCAGCTCGACCAGCGCGGTGACCGATTTGCCGGCCTCCGCCGCCTCGACCAGGGCTTTGACGATCGGCGAGTTGCTGGACGTGCGGTAGAGCGTCTGCTTGATCGCCACCACATCCGGGTCCTGTGCGGCCTGTCGCAGGAATTGCACCACCACATCGAAGGACTCGTAAGGGTGATGGACGATGATGTCCTTCTGCTGGATCGCCGCGAAACAATCGCCGCCATGCTCGCGGATACGCTCGGGAAAGCGTGGCGAGAACGGCTCGAACTTGAGATCGTCGCGGTCAATGGAAACGAGCTGCGACAGGTTGTTGAGCGCCAGCAGCCCATCGACCATGAAGACCTCGTCGCCGGTCGCGCCAAGCGCCTCGGCGACGAAGTCGCGCAGTGACTGCGGCGTCGTCTCCTCGATCTCCAGACGGATCACCGACCCCCTGCGACGGCGCTTCAGCGCGCTCTCGAACAGGCGCACGAGATCTTCCGCCTCCTCCTCGATTTCCAGGTCGGAATCGCGGATCACCCGGAACGCCCCCTTGCCGCGAATATGATAGCCGGGGAACAGGCGGGTGATGAACAGGCCGAGCGCATTCTCGATGGTGATGTAGCGATCGCCATATTCGTGGTCCGAACTCGGTAGACGCACGAAACGGTCGAGCTGGGCGGGAATGCGCAGCAAGGCGGTCATGCCGCGTCCGCCCTTTTCCGGCGCCAGTTCCAGCACCAGCGAAAAGCCCAGATTGGCGATAAACGGGAAGGGATGCGCCGGATCGATTGCCAGCGGCGTCAGCACCGGGAAGATATGCGCGAGGAAATAGTCCTCCAGCCACTGCAGATCCCGCGGGCTGAGATCCGGCCCGTCGACGATGGCGATGCGTTCGGCGGCCAGCAGCCTGTGCATCTCGCGCCACACGCTCTGCTGCTCGATCTGCAGCGACAGCACCGCGGCAGAGATCCGCTCCAACTGTTCGCCCGGCGTCAGGCCATCGATCGAGCGGGTGGCGACCCCCTCGCGCTGCTGAGCGCGCAGGCCGGCGACGCGCACCATGAAGAACTCGTCGAGATTGTTCGCCGAGATCGACAGAAAGCGCAGGCGCTCCAACAGCGGATGGGAGGTGTTCTCCGCTTCCTCCAGCACCCGGCGGTTGAACTGCAGCCAGGAGACCTCACGGTTGATGAACCGGCTCGGATGATCGGCCAGCGCCTCGGCCGCGTCCGACACGGGTTGTGCCGGCCGCGCCTGCGCCGGAGATGCGTCCGGATCCTTCGGGTTCACGCTGGTCTCGTTCATGCCTGCCTCCTGCGGACCGGATCGCGCCGGTCACCTGTCATCGCTGTCGTCGGCGACCATAGCGGATTGATTTGACGGATTTGCATCACCCGGCAAACAGTGTCAGCCAACAGGGTCCCGCTCCGCCAGCACCGCCGCCGCGAGCGGCCGCGTGATCCGCCGCCCCGCCGACAGCGATGCCCTGTCGAGCCGGTCGACCAGCGCCTGCGCCGCCGCCACCGAGCGCTCCATGCGCACCGCGAGGAAGTCTATCACGGCCGGATCGATGTCGATCTGGCGATCGGCGAACAGCTTGACCAGCACCCGCCGCAACAGGTCGTCATCCGGCTCCTGGATCTCCACCGGCGTCGCGGCGCGCAGGCGGGAGGCAAGATCGGGCAGCCGCAGCCCCCAGGATTGCGGCCAGCTCCGCGAGGTCACCAGCAGGCTGCCGCCCTTGTCGCGAAGGGCGTTGAAGAGATGGAACAGCGCCGTCTCGTCGAAGCCCGCATGCGCATCCTCCAGCGCCACGGCGCCGCTACGGGCAAGCTCCTCGACCTGCTCGCGGCGCAGCTCCGAGGCCGGCAGGATCGCCGCTCCGCTAGCCGCCTGCCAGACATGGGCGAGATGGGTCTTGCCCGACCCCACCGGGCCGGCGAGAAGCGCGGCCTGCGACGGCCAGTCGGGCCAGCCGTCGATCAAGGCGAACGCAGCCCGGTTGGAGGCTCCGAGCAGGAAATCGTCGCGCCCGAAGGCCGCCTCATGCGGCAGGATCAGCGGCAATTGCGTGCCGCCGCGCAGCCTGTCAGCCATTGCCCCCCTCCACGTGCTCCGGCGCAGCGGACACTTCTCCGGGATCGCCCGGTACGCCGCTGGCCATCAGCGTACCCTCTCCGGTGTACAGCGTGCTTGCCATGTACTGGGACAGCGCGAAGCGGGTCAGCACGCCGATCATCGCCGCCGCCGGCACCGCGATCAGCATGCCGACAAAGCCGAACAAGTAGCCGAAGGCGAACAGCGCGAACATCAGCCAGACAGGATGCAGGCCGACATTGTTGCCCACCAGCTTCGGCTGCAGGATGTTGCCTTCCAGGAACTGGCCGACAGCGAAGATCGCCAGCACCACCGCGACCATCGGCCAGTCCGGCCAGAACTGCACCAGCGCAACGCCGAGGGAAACGACCAGGCCGAGCGTTGCCCCGACATAGGGAATGAAGCTGACGAGGCCGGCGCCGATGCCGATCAGCAGACCGAAATTCAGCCCGACCGCCGCCAGCCCCACTGCGTAGAACGCTCCGAGCAGAAAGCAGACACTGACCTGGCCGCGCACGAAGCCGGCGACCGCGCGGTCCATCTCGCGCGCCAGGCGGCGCACCGTGTCCTGATGCTGACGCGGCAACCAGCCATCGATCCGCGCCACCATCCGGTCCCAGTCGAGCAGCAGATAGAAGGCGACGACCGGCGTCACAACAAAAAGCGAGATCACCGACAGCAGGGCCTGTCCGCCGTTCCACACCGACTTCAGCAGTCCGCCGATCCAGCCGGCTCCCTCGCCCAGCAGGCTGCCGACATTCGCCTTCAGATCCTGCCCGCCGATGCCCAGCAACTCGAAGACACGGCTGCCGAACCCGGTGGTGATCAACTCCTGCAAGGAACTGACCAGACCAGGAAAGGCCTGCAGGAAGGAGGCAAGCTGGTTGCCGAGCACCGGCAGCAGCAGCAGCAGGACCACCACGAAGGCGAGCACGAAAACCACCAGGATGACGATGGTCGCCCCCAGACGCGGCAGGCCGACGGCCTCCAGCCGGTCGGCCACGGGATCCAGCAGATAGGCGAGAGCCATGCCAGCGACGAAGGGCAGCAGGATCGGGCTGAACAGATAGACGAAGGCCGCGAACAGCGCGAAGGACGCCAGCCAGAAATAGATTTGCCGCTTGAGCGTCACGAGAACCCGTCTCCTGCCCGACCGTCGGGCCATTCCACCGCGTTCCCAGCAGATAGGCAGCCGCGCCGCGGAGCGTCAAGCAGGCCCTCGGCAGAGCTCCGCCATTTTCCCGATTCACCACAGGCCGAACATCCCGCCGTGAAGCCGTCAGCCAGTCCCCTGCCTCGATGGCTGGACGCCTGTGCAAACAGGGCCCGGTTTTGCTTGCATTCCGGCGCTTCTGTGTTTGTATGCGCGCCCTGTACGGGTTTCGGAGACGTGAGAAGCATGAGCGAGGCGACCCCCTCCCCCAAGAACGGCCTGAGCTATGCCGACGCGGGCGTCGACATCGACGCGGGCAACGCCCTCGTGCGGCGGATCAAGCCCTTCGTGAAGGCGACCGCCCGTCCCGGCGCCGACAGCGAGATCGGCGGGTTCGGCGGCCTGTTCGACCTCAAGGCCGCCGGCTTCACCGATCCGATCCTCGTCGCCGCCAATGACGGCGTCGGCACCAAGCTCAAGATCGCCATCGACAGCGGCGCCCATGCGACCGTCGGCATCGATCTCGTCGCCATGTGCGTCAACGATCTCGTCGTGCAGGGCGCCGAACCGCTGTTCTTCCTCGATTATTACGCCTGCGGCGCGCTTGACGTCGAGGTCGCCACCGACGTGGTGCAAGGCATCGCCGAGGGCTGCCGCATCTCCGGCTGCGCCCTGATCGGCGGCGAGACCGCCGAAATGCCGGGCATGTACGGCAAGGGCGACTATGATCTTGCCGGCTTCGCCGTCGGCGCGGCCGAGCGCGGCGCCCTGCTGCCGCGCGGCGATATTGCGGACGGCGACGTGCTGCTCGCCCTCGCCTCCTCCGGCGTGCATTCCAACGGCTTCTCTCTGGTGCGCAAGATCGTCGAACAGTCCGGCCTCGACTGGAGCGCTGCCGCCCCCTTCGCACCCGGCGCGACCCTCGGCGAAGCGCTGATGACGCCGACCCGTATCTATGTGAAGCCGCTGCTGGCGGCGCTGAAGGCCGGCGCCGGCATCAAGGCACTTGCCCATATCACCGGCGGCGGCCTGCCGGAAAACCTGCCGCGCGTGCTGCCGGATCACCTGGGCGCCCGCATCGACCTGTCCGCCATCTCCGTTCCGCCTGTCTTCGGCTGGCTGGCCAAGGCCGGCGGCGTCGCCCAGTCGGAGATGCTGCGCACCTTCAACTGCGGCGTCGGCATGGTCGTCGCCGTTTCGGCCGAGACCGCTGACGAGGCGATCGCGATCCTGACCGCCGAAGGCGAGACAGTGAGCCGCATCGGCACGCTTGGCCCACGCACGGGTGACGAGGCCGTGATCTTCGACGGAGCCTTGATGCTTTGACCTCTGCCCCGTCCACCTCCGGTCGCAAGCGCACGGCGATCCTCGTCTCGGGGCGCGGATCCAACATGACGGCCCTCCTGTCGGCGGCGGCCGATCCGGCCTATCCGGCCGATATTGTCGCGGTGATCGCCAACGTCCCCGACGCGCCAGCCCTCGACAAGGCGCGCGCGGCCGGCATCGAGGCCCTCGCCGTCAGCCATCGCGGCCAGGGCGGGCGGCAGGCCTTCGAGGAAAAGCTCGACGCCGAACTACGCAACCGCAACGTCGACCTCGTCTGCCTCGCCGGCTTCATGCGCATCCTGACGCCCTGGTTCGTGGAGCGCTGGCACGACCGCCTGCTCAACATTCACCCGGCGCTGCTGCCGGCCTTCAAGGGCCTCGACACCCACGCAAGGGCGCTGGCGGAAGGCTGCCGCCTGCACGGGGCGACGGTGCATTTCGTCCGCCCTGAGATGGATGCCGGGCCGATCATCGCGCAAGGCGCGGTGGCCGTGCTCGACGAGGACACGCCGGCAACGCTCGGCGCGCGGGTGCTCGAGGTTGAACACCGCATCTATCCGCAAGCGCTTGCCCTTGTTGCGGCCGATGCCTTCGAGATCGACGGAATGCGGGTGCGGCTGAAATCCGGCGCGGATACGGCCCAGGCGCCGCTCATCGCGCCGAAGGGCTGAACCCAGATCCTCCGCCGGCTCAGCCGGCGGCGCGGCATCCTACGGCGTCTTCGTTCGCCGCCGCTGCGTCTCTGGCTCTCGCTTCCTCCATACGGTGTCTTCGCCACTCCGCGTAGAGCCGCTTGCGGCCGCGCGGCGGGCGCGCCTCCAGCACCGTCATTTCCAGCATTCGGTCGGTGCGGAAGTTGCGATAGTCCTGCCGCAACTCGCACCAGGCGGCCAGCACCCGAGCATGCTCGAAAAAGGCCAGCACGATCGGCCAGACCACGCGGCGCTCGGGCGGACGCTCCGGAACCTGATAGAGGATCTCGACCTTCCGCTCCAGTCTCAGCGCCTCCCGCAGCCGCGCCAGCTCGATCCGGTCGCCCGGCAGCTCGCAGGGCGGCGGCGCATAGAGCGGTGCGTCCAGGAAGCCGTCGCGCAGGCCGTCCGGCAGAACCGTCGCGATCTTCGCGACGGCATCGCGCGCGGTGCGCCGGATCGCCGCATCGCCGCGCCCCTCCACCATGCGCAGGCCGAGCATGACGATCTCCAGTTCCTCCGCCGTGAACATCAGCGGCGGCAGGTCATAGCCTTCCTCCAGCACGTAGCCGACACCGGCCTCGCCAACCACCGGCACGCCGGACGCCTGCAGCGCGGCGATGTCGCGATAAAGGGTGCGGAGCGAGACTTCGAGCTCGGCGGAGATGGCCGCGCCGCTGACCGGCCTGCGGTACCGGCGCAGGATCTGGAGCACCTGCAGCAACCTGTCGGCACGACGCATCGCTTCTCCTTCCGCGAACACACTGCCAAACGATGCTGACAGTATGCTGTCAGGAGGAGCCGCCTACAAGACTCGGGCCAGACGCAATCCCAGGAGATGCCGCCATGCTCGTTCTCATCAATTTCCCGCCGGCCCCCGACATTCGCAGCCTTTCTCCCTTCTGCTACAAGGCGGAAGCCCTGCTGGCGCTGGCCGGCTGCGATTATCGCATGGAACCGACCACCGATTTTGCTGCGCTGCCTCACGGCAAGGTCCCGGTGCTGAAAGATGGCAGCCTCGTCATTCCCGACAGTTCGCTGATTCAGCGTCACCTCGAGCGCCATTACGGCCTCGCCATCGACGAAACGCTGACTGGCGTCGAACTGGCCATGGCCGAAGCGTTCCGTCGTATGGTCGAGGAACACCTGCGCTGGACCATGGTCCATGCCCGATGGATCGACCCTGCCGGCGAGAAGATGATCCTTTCCACCGCCCTTGCCGGAGTTCCCGAAGACATGCGGCGGGACGTCCTGAGCGCCCGCCGGGAGAGCGTCACCCGGACACTGCAGGCGCAGGGCCTCGGCCGTCATACGCCGGAAGACATCTACCGTTTCGGCTGCATGTCCCTCGACGCCATCGCCACCTTTCTGGACGACAAGGCTTTCCTGATGGGCGACCGTCCGACCACTGTCGATGCCAGCGTTGTCGGCGTCGTGCTCAACATCCTCGCCAGCGACATCGACACGCCGCTGATGCGCCACGCGGCCGCGATCCCGACGCTGGCGGATTACGTGTTGCGGTTCGAGCGCACGGTGTTCGGCCCGGCGGCACGCATTCCCGCCACCTTGCGCGGAGAACAGGCCGCCTGAGGCTCCCTCAGCCGATTGCCAGTGCGCACGGTCAGTCCTTGCGCACCCACACGGCCGTGTCGTGGAACGCCACCCCGCCATAGGGCGCAACGGCATCCGCACCGGTCAGCGTGTTGATGCCCCGCCCGTCCGGATAGGCGTCGTTCGGCCAGATCCCCTCCGCCACGACGACGCCGGGCTTCAGTCCTTCGTTCAGTCGCGCATGGAGGATCACCGCACCGCGCCGATTGCCGATGCGGATACGGTCGCCATCGGCGATCCCGAGCCGTTCGGCATCCTTCGGCCCGATCATCAGGTCGGGCCGTCCTTCCTTGTCGCGCGAGGAGGCGGTCTCGTTGAAGGTCGAGTTGAGGAAGGAGCGCGCCGGCGAGGTGGCGAGGCGGAAGGGATGCTCCTCGTCCGCCACCTCGTTTACCGCCCAGTGGTCGGGCAAGGCCGGCATGTCGGCGAACGGACCCATCGGTCCGTCATTGGGCGCCGGCACCTTCGGCCAGTCGGGCTTGAAGCGGAACTTGCCGTCCGGCCAATTGAAGCCGTCGTGATAATGCGCAGTCCGGAAGTCGGGCTGGCAGTCGACCCAACGATCACGCTCGATCGCCTCCAGCGAGCCGAAGCCGGAGGCCTTCAGCATCCAGTCGATGTGCTCGCGCGCGCTCATGGCAAAGCCCTGATGCTCGGCCGCGCCGACCCTGCGGGCGATCTCGTTGAGCACGTAGAGGTTCTCCCGGGTCTCGCCCGGCCCCTCCGCAAGCTTTGGCCCCAGCAGCAGATACTGGTGCCCGCCGCCCTTGTAGATGTCGTCATGCTCAAGAAACTGCGTCGCCGGCAGCACCACGTCGGCCATCATCGCCGTCTCGGTCATGAACTGCTCATGCACGCAGACGAAGAGATCCTCGCGGGCAAAGCCTCGCTTCACCAGTTCCTGTTCGGGCGCCACCGACACCGGATTGGTGTTCTGGATCAGCATCGCGGTCACCGGCGGACCGTGCCGCAGGGCCTCGGCATCGCCCGTCAGCACCCGGCCGATCTGGCTCTGGTCGAGCTGCCGCACCGCCGGATCGATCAGCGAATGGCCCTCGATCATCGACTTGTCGAGCGTATAGATCGCGCCGTTGTTATGGAACGCGCCGCCGCCCTCATACTGCCAGGCGCCGGTCACAGCCGCGATGCAGGAGGCCGCATGCATCGACACCGCGCCGTTGCGCTGGCGGGTGAAGCCATAGCCAAGACGGAAGAAGGTGCGCTTGGTCTCGCCGACCATCCGGGCGAAGAGCTCGATCTCCTCCACCGAAAGGCCGGTGATCGCCGCCGCCCATTCCGGCGGGCGCTGCGCGACATGCGCCTCAAGCTCGTCCGGGCAGTCGGTGTAGCGGGCAAGGTAATCGCGGTCCGCATAGCCGTCGCGGAACAGCACATGCATCACCGCGCAGGCGAGCGCGGCGTCCGTGCCAGGCTTCAGCACAAGACCGAGATCCGCCTGTTTCACGGTCTGGGTCGGGTAGACGTCGATGGCAACGATCTTCGCCCCGCGCGTCTTTCGCGCGGTGATCGCATGGGTCATCACGTTGACCTGGGTGGAGACCGGGTTGGTGCCCCAGATCACCACCATGTCGGCGACCGCCATCTCGCGCGGATCGGGTCCGGCAAGCCGGCCCGTTCCGGCGATGTAGCCGGTCCAGGCCATGTTGGTACAGATCGTGTCGAACTGGCGAGAATAGCGCTTGGCATGACGCAGACGGTGGATCGAGTCCCGCTGCACCAGGCCCATCGTGCCGGCATAGTGGTAGGGCCAAACGGCCTGGGGCCCATGCTCGGCTTCGGCCTTGAGGAAGGCGGCCGCGACCAGGTCCAGCGCCTCCTCCCACGACACCGGCTCGAAGCGGCCTTCCCCCTTCGCCCCGACGCGCTTCAACGGCCGCGTCAGCCGATCCGGATGGTAGAGCCGGTCGGAATACCGCGCGACCTTGGCGCAGATGACGCCGGCTGTATAAGCGTTGGCCCGTGCGCCCCGGAGCCGTCCGATCCGCCCGTCGGCAAAGAGTTCGACCTCCAGCGCGCAGGTGGACGGGCAGTCATGCGGACAGGCGGAGGCCTTCAGGATGGGGTCGGTGGCAACAGGAGCGTTCATGCGTCTCTCGCGGGCAGGGGGAACGGCGCCAAGGCTCGCCCTGCCGCCGCCATCATGTCAAGGACCGGTCGCCGGACAAACGAAAGGGCCGGCGCGACGGCCGGCCCTTCCAGATCTCGTTCGGTGCGCTGCCGCGAGGCGACCCGCAGCCTTAGCCGACGATTTCGGTCTCGGAGAACCAGTAGGCGATCTCCTGGGCGGCGGTGTCCGCGCCGTCGGAGCCGTGCACCGAGTTCTCGCCGATGTTCAGGGCAAAGGTCTTGCGGATGGTCCCCTCGTCGGCATTGGCCGGATTGGTGGCGCCCATCACTTCACGGTTCTTGGCGATGGCGTTCTCGCCTTCCAGAACCTGCACGACGGTCGGCGCCGAGCACATGAACTCGACCAGTTCGCCGAAGAACGGACGGTCCTTGTGCACCGCGTAGAAGCCCTCGGCCTCGCGGCGCGACATCCACACGCGCTTGGAAGCGATGACGCGCAGGCCGGCATCCTCCAGCATCTTGGTGATCGCGCCGGTCAGGTTGCGGCGCGTCGCGTCCGGCTTGATCATCGAAAAGGTACGCTCGATCGCCATCAGTCGTTTTCCCGTTGTTGTCCGGCAGGACCTCGCGCCCCGCGGGCCCCGCCCGTCCGCGCCTTGATGCCGGACGATCCATGATCTCGGTGCGCCCGTGAGCGGGCGCGCCATGCGTATAGCCGGGGACGGACGCCCCCGCAAGGCGCAAGGGTCGCTGTTTTCCGCTGTTTTTCAGATCGATCGGGCCGCCGGCACGCTGCGTCCGAAGCCGGCGAAGAGATCGAGGCAGCGCTCTCGCCACTGTGCAACCGGCGTGTCCGGCTCAAGCAGTTCGAACGGGCTCGCGATCCGCGCCCATTGCAGCGTCCCGAAAAGCAGGTAGTCGCCGTGCAGGGGCGCCTCGCCGCCGATAAACGGCTGGCTCTTCAGCATCAGGTGCAGCGGCAGCAGCGCGGTGGCAAGATCGGCGCGGCGCGCCTCGCGCCCGGCCTGCACCTCCTCCAGGCTCATGCCGAACCGCACTTCGCGCGTCTCGCGAAAGTAGGCCTGGTCGGCCGGAGCCAGGATGTCCCAGATGTCCTTGACGATGAGCCGCGCGATCAGCGCGCTCACCGAGCCGTTCACCCAACCCTCGACGAGCTTCGCCGCAGCCCGTCCGCCTGTCCCGCCGAACAGGCTCGGCCGGTCCGGATAGGCATCTTCCAGATAGGTGGCGATCGCCCAACTGTCGCAGATCGTCTTGTCGCCGTCGACGAGGATCGGCACCGTCCTGCCGGCTTCCGGCGCGATCGCCGGGATCTCGGTGAACGGCTTCGGCCGACATTCGAAATCGAGCCCCTTGTGCTTGAGCGCCATGCGGATGCGCCAGGCATAGGGGCTGAAGGGGCGGCCCGCATCGGCGCCGCACAACTCGTAAAGAACAAGGCTCAAACTGTTCCCTCCCCTCGTCATCGGATCGCAACGCACTGTCGGAGCAGACCTTATAGCCCACATTGCACCCGGCCAAGCCGCGACGGCTGTTTGCCCCCCCGCCGGCGACACACCAACCCAGACGTTCAAATACAGAAATTACCAACAATCAGAGATTGAAAAATGAAGTAGATGACGTATGGGCAAGAACTGAATCTCATTTGTTTCTCCGGAATATTTACCGGTAATTCAGTAGTTCCCCTTACCTATTGCGACATCTTCACTGTCTCGAGGTCGCCTCCCGCCATGTCCATCAAACAGAAAATGCTGACGCTTGTCGCCGGCACACTGGCAGCCCTGCTTCTCGTCGCAGGCGTCCAGATCTATTCGCTCTACGGCTCGATGATGCACGACCGCCGCGAACTGGTTCGCACCCAGGTTGAGACTGCGGCCAGCCTCGTGGCCGCCATTGCCGAGGAAGCAAGGCAGGGGCGGATGAGCGTGGAGGAAGCCCAGGCGCTCGCCAAGTCCATGCTGCGCACCATGCGCTTCAACGGCACCGACTATTTCCTCGCGATCGACGCGAGCCCCGCCGACCAGGGCACGGTACTCGCCCATCCCAACACCGCGCTGGAAGGCAAGAACATGTGGTCGTCGCGCGACGAAAACGGCGTCGACTTCGTAAGCAGCCAAGTCAACGCATCTCGAAATGGTGGCGGCTATACCGAGTTCATGTTCCCCCGCCTCGGCGAGACGGTTCCTGCGCCGAAGATCGCCTATTCGCTGCCCCACGCACCTTGGCAGTGGACGATTTCCACGTCGCTCTATGTCGACGACGTCACCAGTGCCTTCTACGGCAAGCTGCTGACCAGCGCCCTGTGGATCCTGCCGCTCATCGCCCTGATCGGCGTGGCTGCCTTGCTGCTGGCCAACAGCATCAGCCGGCCGATCGCCGCGATCACCGAGGCCATGCGCCACCTCGCCCAGGGCGACCTCTCGGTCTCCGTGCCGGGCGCCGGCCGCAAGGACGAGATCGGCAAGATGGCAGACGCGACCGAAGTGTTCCGCGATGGCATGCTGCGCGCGCAGGATCTCTCCTCCGCCCAGGTCGAGGAGCAGCGGGCGCGTGAGCAGCGGGCGCAGCGCATCGAGGAGATGACCCGGCGCTTCGACGAAAGCGCCACCGCCCTGCTGACCGCGGTGACCTCCTCGGCCGGCAACATGGAGCAGAACGCCCGCTCCATGGCCGACATCGCCGAAAGCACCAACGCCCGCTCGACGACGGTCGCGACCGCCGCCCAGCAGGCCGCGGCCAATGTGCAGACCGTCGCCTCGGCGACCGAGGAACTGTCGTCGTCGATCTCCGAGATCGGCTCGCAGGTCTCCAAGTCGTCGCAGATCGCCTCGCAGGCGGTCGGCGAGGCACAGCGCACCGACAGCCAGATCCAGGGCCTTGCCAATGCCGCCGAGAAGATCGGCCAGGTGGTCAGCATGATCGCCGCCATCGCCGAGCAGACCAACCTGCTGGCGCTGAACGCGACCATCGAGGCGGCCCGCGCCGGCGAGGCCGGGCGCGGCTTCGCCGTCGTCGCCGCCGAGGTCAAGGAGCTTGCCTCCCAGACGTCCAAGGCAACCGAGGAGATCACCTCCCAGATCACCGCGATCCAGAGCGAAACGCGCATCGCCGTCGGCGCGGTGCAGTCGATCGGACGTACGGTCGAGGAGATGAACGCCATTGCCGCCGCCATCGCCGCCGCCGTCGAGGAACAGGGTGCGGCAACCGGCGAGATCGCCCGCAATGTCGAGGAGGCCTCGCGCGGCACGCAGGAGGTCACCTCGAACATTCTCGGCGTCTCCCATGCCGCCAGCGACACCCGCAGCGCCGCCGGCGACGTGGCATCAGCCGCCGCCGCCGTGAACCGGGACGCCGCCGCCCTCAAGCGGGAAGTCGAGAGCTTCCTCACCGGCGTTCGCGCCGCCTGACCAGGCCTCCGCCTCCCAGGCCTCCACCTCCCAGGCCTCCACCTCTCTGGGCGGAAGGAGCAAACGTGAAGCGTCGGCCCTCGGGCCGGCGCTTTTTTCGTCCCACGACGCTACGGCTTCGGTTGCTCGCAAGCCGTGCCGTCCCACCCATCGTCATTGCCCCTCGCTAACAGCGAAACAGCGGGCTAACATGACGCCCCCACCCGATTTTCTTTCACATCGCATGAGGATAGACATGAAGCCGTCGTCGGAGGAGTTGCTCGCCGGCCTGCTTGACTGGGTACGCATCGAGACGCACACGCCGGATGTCGAGGGGCTCAACCGGCTGATGGATCTCGTCGCTGCGCAGGCCGAGGCGTTCGGCGCCACCGCCGAGCGCTTTCCCGGCCGCGACGGCCATGGCGACCACCTGCTGGTGCGCTCACCCTGGGGCGACCACTCCGCGCCTGGCATTCTCTTCCTGTCGCATCTCGACACCGTTCACCCACGCGGCACCATCGACAAGGACCTGCCGATCCGCATCGAAGGCGACCGCTGTTACGGTCCCGGCATCTGCGACATGAAGGGCGGCGCCTATAACGGCCTTGCCGCCATGCGCTCAGTCGCGGCCGACATCAAGGCCGGGGCCACGCCCCCTGCCCTTGCGGTCAGCATCCTCTTCACCTCGGACGAGGAGGTCGGCAGCCCGACGTCGCGGGCGCTCATCGAGCGGCTCGGCGGTGCAGCCAAATACGCCCTCGTAACCGAGCCCGCTCGCAACGGCGGCCATGTGGTCACCGCCCGCAAGGGCGTCGGCCGTTTCACGCTGAAGGTGGAGGGCCGCCCCGCCCATGCCGGCGCCCGTCATTGGCAGGGCCGCAGCGCGGTGACCGAGCTTGCCCACCAGATCATCGCGCTGGAGGCGATGACCGACTATGACCGCGAGATCACCGTCAATGTCGGCGAGATTCGCGGCGGCAGTGGCACCAATGTCGTGCCGCAATTCGCGAGCGCCGAGATCGATCTGCGCGTACCGACGCTCACGGCGGCCGAGGAGATGGTCGCCCGCATTACCGGCCTTGCGCCGAAAACGCCGGACACCAGGCTGACGATCACAGGCGGGATGAATCGCCAGCCCTTCGAGCAATCGCCCGCCAGCAAGGCGCTGTTCGACCATGCGACGGGACTGGCCGCTGAAATCGGCTTCGAGCTGATCGGCGAGACGACCGGCGGCGGCTCGGACGGGAATTTCATCGCCGACAAGGTTCCGACGCTCGACGGGCTCGGGCCCGACGGCGACGATGTCCACACCCTCAACGAGCACATCCTCATCCCCTCCTTGGGCGAGCGGATGCAACTCATGGTCAGGCTGATCGAAACGCTGGAGTGAGGACGAAGACGGACGGCCGGCGCCAATCGAGCGCCGGCCGGACTTGTTGTCCAGGTCAATCGGGCAGCCGCTTCCCGTCGGCGCCGAAATAGTGCAGATGCTCGGACGCACAGGAAAGATGCACCCGCGCGCCGGCCGCCGGAACCTCGCGCCCGCCCTCGATGCGCACGATCATCCGCTCGCCGTCGTCGAGTTCCACATGGGCCAGTGTTTCCGCCCCGAGAGCCTCGGCGATCATCAGCTTGCCCGACAGCACCGCCTCGCCTGCCGAGCAGAAGGCAAGGTGCTCCGGCCGCACGCCAACCGTATTGAGCGCGCCGGCCGCCCCGCCGGTCTCCGTCACCTTGCGCAGGAGGCCGCTTGCCGCAAGCCGCGCCGCCTGCAGGAAGTTCATCGGCGGCGAACCGATGAAGCCGCCGACAAAGACCGTCGCCGGCTTGTGATAGACGGCGAGCGGCGTGCCGACCTGCTCGGCATTGCCGCCGTTCATGACGATGATGCGGTCGGCCATGGTCATGGCCTCGACCTGATCGTGGGTGACATAGAGCGAGGTGACGCCGAGGCGGCGCTGCAGCGTCTTGATCTCCACGCGCATCTGCACGCGCAGCTTGGCATCGAGGTTCGACAGCGGCTCGTCGAACAGGAAGACCGATGGCTTGCGCACGATCGCCCGGCCCATCGCGACACGCTGGCGCTGGCCGCCGGAAAGCTGGCGCGGCTTGCGGTCGAGATAGGGCTCGAGTTCCAGCATCTTCGCCGCCTGCGCGACCCGTTCGGCGATTTCCGCCTTGGGAACGCCGGCGATCTTCAGGCCGTAGGCCATGTTGTCGAAGACGGACATATGCGGATAGAGCGCGTAGTTCTGGAACACCATGGCAATGTCGCGCTCGCGCGGTTCCAGATCGTTGACCACCCGGTCGCCGATGCGGATCTCGCCCGCGGTGATGGTCTCCAGCCCCGCCACCATCCGCAGCAAGGTGGACTTGCCGCAGCCCGACGGCCCGACGATGACGATCAGTTCGCCATCGGCGATTTCCGCGTCGACCCCGTGGATGACCTCGGTGGGGCCGTAGGACTTGCGGACATTCGAAAAACCGATCTTCGCCATGGAACCTATTTCTCGCTTTCCACGAGCCCCTTCACGAAGAGCCCCTGCATGAAGATGACGACGGCGACGGGCGGCAGCATCGCGAGCAGCGTCGTCGCCATGATCACCGGCCAGTTGGCGATGTCGTCGCCGGACGGGAACATCTGCTTGATGCCCATCACGATGGTGTTCATCTCCGGCTTGGTGGTGATCAGCAGCGGCCAGAGATACTGGTTCCAGCCGTAGATGAAGAGGATCACGAACAGCGCGGCGATGTTGGTCCGCGACATCGGCAGCAGGATGTCGAGGAAGAAGCGCACCGGCCCGGCCCCGTCGACCCGCGCCGCCTCGATCAACTCGTCCGGAACGGTCAGGAAGAACTGGCGGAACAGGAAGGTCGCCGTCGCCGAGGCGACCAGCGGCAGGATCAGGCCGGTATAGGAATTGAGCATTCCGAACCCGGCGACGACCTCGTAGGTCGGCACGATGCGCACCTCGACGGGGAGCATCAGGGTCAGGAAGATCATCCAGAAGAACGCCATGCGGAACGGAAAGCGGAAATAGACGATCGCATAGGCGGAGATGATCGAGATCGCGATCTTGCCGATGGTGATGCCGAGCGCCATCACGCTGGAATTGAACAGCATCAGCAGCACCGGCGAGTTGACGCCCCGCGTCAATGCGGCCGTGTAGTTCTCGATCAAATGCGGCCCGGGAATGAGCGGCATCGGCGGACGGGCGATTTCCGGCTGCGTCACCGTCGAGGCGACGAAGGCCATGTAGATCGGAAAGCAGATGATGGCGATGCCGATGATCAGCCCGATATGGGTCAGCCAGATGCCGAGCCCGCGTTTTTCGACCATGCCGCTCATCAGTAATGCACCTTGCGTTCGATGTAGCGGAACTGGACCACCGTCAGCAGCCCGACCACGAAGAGAAGGATGACCGACTGGGCCGCCGACGAGCCGAGGTCCTGGCCGACGAAGCCGTCGGAAAACACCTTGTAGACGAGGATCGTCGTCGCCTGCTGCGGGCCGCCGCCGGTGATCGTATGGATGACGCCGAACGTCTCGAAGAAGGCGTAGACGACGTTGACCACCAGCAGGAAGAACGTGGTCGGCGACAGCAGCGGGAAGACGATGGTCCAGAAGCGGCGGGCAAAGCTTGCCCCGTCGATGGCCGCCGCCTCGATCACGCTTCTCGGGATCGCCTGCAGGCCCGCCAGGAAGAACAGGAAATTGTAGCTGATCTGGCGCCAGGCGGAGGCGACGACGACGAGCCCCATCGCCTCATCGCCGTTCAGCACATGGTTCCAGTTGTAGCCCATCGCCTTCAGATACCAGGCGACCAGGCCGACATTGGGATTGAACATGAACAGCCACAGCACGCCGGCGACCGCCGGGGCCACCGCATAGGGCCACACCAGCAGCGTCTTGTAGGCGCTTGAGCCCTTGATCACCCGGTCGGCCATCACCGCCAGCCAGAGCGCGGCGCCCATCGACACCACCGTAACCAGGGTCGAGAACACCACCGTGGTCTTGAACGAGGCGAGATAGTAGCGATCGCGCAGCAGGAACTCGAAATTGCCGAAGCCGACGAACTGCGAGGACAGGCCGAAGGGATCGGGGATATAGGCCGATTGGTAGATCGCCTGGCCCGCCGGCCAGAAGAAGAAGACGAGCGTCACCAGGATCTGCGGCGCGAGCAGCAGATAGGGCAGCACCCGGTTGTTGAAGACGACGTGTTTGTGCATGGCGCACGATCCCGGCTGGTCAGCCCGGCAGCCTCGCCGACGGGCGAAAACGGCCCGGCGGATCGCCGGACCGTTTCCCGTTTCTCGGGGTGGGCGCGGAAGCGGGCGCGCCGTGCTTCCGCGGCCGTTTCAGGAGATCAGCGGTTGGCCTGCTCGAAGCGGCGCAGCAACTGGTTGCCGCGTTCCACGGCCGTATCCAGCGCGTCCTTCGCCGACTTGTCGCCAGCCCACACCGCTTCCAGTTCCTCGTCGATGATGCCGCGGATCTGGTCGAAGCTGCCCAGCCGCAGGCCCTTCGAGTTGGCCGTCGGCGCCTTGCCGGTCATCTGGATGACGGCGATGTCCGTGCCCGGATTGGCCTCGTAGAAGCCGGACGCCTTGGTCGTGTCGAAGGCGGCATAGGTGATCGGCAGATAGCCGGTGTCCTGGTGCCACTTGGCCTGGATTTCGGCCGACGACAGGAAGTTCAGGAACTCGGCAACGCCGGCATATTCCTCGGCCTTGTGGCCGGCCATCACCCACAGCGAAGCGCCGCCGATGATCGTGTTGAGCGGCGCGGCCTCGACCGAAGCCCAGTACGGCAGCGGGCGGATCTCGAAGGCGAACTGCGCCTCGGCCTTCACGCCGGCATAGCCGGCCGAGGATTCGGTGAACAGCGCGCATTCGCCGGCGCGGAAGCGGGCACCGCTTTCGTTGCGACGACCGGCATAGATGAACTTGCCGTCCTTGGCCCACTGGCCCATCGCCTCGATATGGGCAACCTGAACGGGACCGTTGAAGGTCAGTTCGGTGTCGGTGCCGGCGAAACCGTTCTCCTTGGTGGCGAACGGAGCGTCATGATAGGCCGACAGGGTCTCCAGATGCACCCAGCTCTGCCAGGCGGTCGTCAGCGGGCAGGCCGCACCGGCAGCCTTCAGCGTGTCCAGCACCTCGCCGACCTTTTCCCAGGTGGTGAGGTCGACGTCCGGGGCGATCCCGGCCGCCTGCAGGGCGTCACTGTTGACGTAGAGAACCGGGGTCGAGGAGTTGTAGGGGAACGACAGCATCTCGCCGGCAGTGGTGGTGTAGTAGCCGGCGACGGAGGCGAGATAGGCGCTCTGGTCCATCGGCTTGCCGGCCTCGGCCATCAGCTCGTAGACCGGCTTGATGGCGCCCTTGGCGGCCATCATCGTGGCGGTGCCGATTTCGAAGACCTGAAGGATGTGCGGCTGCTCGCCGGCGCGGAAGGCGGCAATGCCGGCATTCAGCGCCTCGGAATAGTTGCCCTTGTGCGAGGCGACGACGACATAGTCGCTCTGCGAGGCGTTGAACTTCTCGACCTGCTCGTTCAGCAGATCGGCGAGTCGGCCGGTAAAGGCATGCCACCACTGGATCTCGGTGGCGGCGAAGGACGCGGTGGTGCTGCCGGCAAGCATCGTTGCGGCGACCAGACCGGCCAGGGTCTTGCGATAAGCCATGTTTTGCTCTCCCAAAGCTCGGGCAACCGGCCCGACATGCGGTTCTGGCCAACACGGCTTCCGGCATGGAAGGCGCGTTGAACGAAACTCTCCGCATTTCGTATTTGTTTCATATGAACGCCTTATGTCGCTCACATGAACATTAAGCGACACTTCCATGACGGACGCAAGAGCCCGTTTGCACGTATGGAATCGCAGATCCGCCCCGTTCCCCCAGCGACTGCGGACAAGGCGGTCAAACTCCTGTCATGCGCGGGGTCAAGGCCGCTGTCAGGCCCTTTGCCGGCGGAACGAAGTCGGCTCGCCACGTCAACCGGACGGCGGCGTTTTCCCCGTTCCTTTCGTGGAAATCCTGCTGCCCGGGTTTTGCGCTTCCCCCCTCCTTCCGCCTCCGCTAGGAACAAGGGCTGAGAAGGGAAAACAGGCGTCATGAAGGCTACCGTTCCGGCGAACGACACCAGCGCCGCATCGATGCGCGTTGCCCCGCACAATGCGGAGGCCGAGCGCCAGCTTCTGGGCGCCATCATCGTCAACAACGAGACCTATTACCGTGTCTCCGACTTTCTCGAGCCGGACCACTTCTTCATCGCCCCGCACCGGGAGATCTACGAGAAAGCCGGCCAGCTCATCCGTGCCGGTAAGGTCGCCTCGCCGATCACGCTGAAGACCTTCTTCCCGCAGGACGCCCGCATCGCCGATATGTCGGCGGCGCAATACATCCTGCGGCTCGCCGCCGACGCCGCCTCCGTCATCAATGCGGAAGACTACGGCCGGGCGATCTACGACCTCGCCATCCGCCGGAACCTCATCCGCATCGGCGAGGACATGGTCAACATCGCCTTCGACGCGCCGATCGACATGCCGCCGGCAGCCCAGATCGACGATGCCGAGCGGCGCCTGTTCGAACTGGCGGAAAAGGGTCGCACGGATACCGGCTTCGTCTCCTTCGGCGATGCGCTGACCGCCACCATCGAAATGGCGGCCGCCGCCTTCCAACGCGAGGGCGCGCTGTCGGGCATCGCCAGCGGGTTGCGCGATCTCGACGCGCTGATGGGCGGGCTCCAGCCCTCCGACCTCATCGTGCTCGCCGGCCGCCCGGCCATGGGCAAGACCTCGCTCGCCACCAACATCGCCTACAATGTCGCCGAGGCCTACATGGCCGAGGAACAGCCGGACGGCTCGATGAAGACCGTCAATGGCGGCGTCGTCGGCTTCTTCTCGCTGGAAATGTCGGCCGAGCAGCTCGCAACCCGTATCATTTCCGAGCAGACCGAAATTTCCTCCTCGAAGATCCGCCGCGGCGACATTTCCGAGCACGACTTCGAAAAACTGGCCGCCGCCGCCCAGACCATGCAGCTCGTCCCGCTGCATGTGGACCAGACCGGCGGCATTTCCATCGCCCAGCTCGTGGCCCGCGCCCGCCGCCTCAAGCGCCAGCGCGGCCTCGACCTGCTGATCGTCGACTATATCCAGCTCCTCACCGGCTCGCAGAAGAACAGCGGCAACCGCGTCCAGGAGATCACCGAGATCACCACCGGGCTGAAGGCGCTGGCGAAGGAGCTGCATGTGCCGATCATCGCGCTCTCCCAGCTCTCCCGCCAGGTGGAATCGCGCGACGACAAGCGCCCCATCCTGTCGGACCTGCGCGAATCCGGCTCGATCGAGCAGGACGCCGACGTGGTGCTCTTCGTGTTCCGCGAGGAGTATTACCTGGGCAAGACGATGCCGGAGGAAGGCACCGAGGACTTCGTCAAGTGGGAGGAGAAGCTTGACAGGGTGCGCAACCGGGCCGAAGTGATCATTGCCAAGCAGCGTCACGGCCCGACCGGCACAGTGAACCTGCACTTCCAGGGCGAGTTCACCCGCTTCTCCGACCTCGCCGATCCGGACCGATTCCCCGAGCCGCATTGACGCGGCCAGAGCCTGGACCAGGGATGTGACCGAGACCCACTCCGGCGCCAGCGCCACCGATCCCGGCGACAACGGCCGCATCACCGTCGACCTCGCCGCGCTTGCCACCAACTGGCGCCGGCTCGCCGGACAGCTCGACGAGGGCACGGCCTGTGGCGCCGCCGTCAAGGCCGATTGCTACGGCCTCGGCGATGCGCCATGCCTGCAGGCGCTGTGGATCGCCGGCTGCCGCAGCTACTTCGTCGCAACGCCGCAGGAAGGCGCGAGCGTTCGCCGCCACCTGCCCGACGCCGTGATCCATGTGCTCAACGGGCTCTATCCCGGCGCAGCGAGCTTCTACGCCGCCAACGGCCTGCGCCCCTGCCTCGGCTCTCCGGACGAGGTCGCCGAATGGCGGGCGGCAGGCGCGCCCGGCCCTGCCGCGCTCCATGTCGACACCGGCATCAGCCGTCTCGGACTGACGGCGGAGGAAGCCGAGGCGGTGGCCGGCGGCCCGCCGCTCGACCTCGCGCTGATCATGTCGCATCTTGCCTGCGCCGATGTGCCGGGCAACCCGATGAACCAGGCGCAGCTCGCCCGGTTCCGCGCTCTTGCCGATCTCTTTCCCGGCGTTCCTCGCTCGCTCGCCAATTCCGCCGGCATCTTCCTCGGCCCCGACTTCCATTTCGAGCTCGCCCGCCCCGGCATCGCCCTCTATGGCGGCCAGGCCTCGGCGCTGGAGGAAAGCCGGCTCGATCCCGTCGTCACGCTGGAGGCGCGCATCCTGCAGGTCCACACGCTGCGCAAGGGCGGCGCGATCGGCTATGGCGCGACCTTTATCGCCCCCCGCGACATGCGTGTCGCCATGGTCGCCGCCGGCTATGCGGACGGGTTCCTGCGCGCGGCCGGCTCCACCGACACAAAGACAGGTGCCGAAGCCTGGCTTGCCGGCCATCGCCTGCCGGCACTCGGCCGCATCTCGATGGACATGAGCGCCTTCGATGTCAGCGAGGTTCCGGAAGGGATCGCCGTCCGCGGGGCCTTCGTCGAACTGTTCGGCCGCAATGTCGCGGTCGACGACACGGCGGCCCGTGCCGGCACCATCGGCTACGAACTGTTGACATCGCTCGGGCCCCGCTTCGCCCGCCACTATGTCGGCACGCCCTCCGACAGCGGGACCCCTGCCTGATGGCCAAGCGCGGCACCGCCTATGTCTGCCAGTCCTGCGGAGCGGTCACGTCCAAATGGGCCGGCCGCTGCGAGAGCTGCGGCGAGTGGAACACGCTGGTCGAGGAGCGCAGCGGCGGCGGGGTCGGCGGCTCGCCGACGGCAGCAAGCCGCAAGCGCGGCCGCGTCGTGCCTCTTGTCGGCCTTGCCGGGGAGAGCGACACGCCGCCGCGCGTCGAGACCCGGGTGGGCGAACTCGACCGGGTCACCGGCGGCGGCTTCGTGCGCGGTTCGGCGCTACTCGTCGGTGGCGATCCGGGCATCGGCAAATCGACATTGCTGATCCAGGCCGCCGCCCGGATCGCCCGTCTCGGTCACCGCGCCGTCTACATCTCCGGCGAGGAGGCGATCGACCAGGTGCGCCTGCGTGCCGCCCGCCTCGGCCTGTCCGATGCGCCTGTCGGCCTGGCGGCGGAGACCAGCGTCGAGGACATCCTCGCCACTCTTACCAGCGGGCCGCCGCCGGCCATCGTCATCATCGATTCGATCCAGACCCTGTGGTCGGAGATGGTCGATTCGCCGCCCGGCACTGTTACCCAGGTCCGCGCCTCCGCCCAGGCGTTGGTCCGCTATGCCAAGTCGAGCGGGGCGACGGTGATTCTCGTCGGCCATGTCACCAAGGACGGCCAGATCGCCGGCCCCCGCGTCGTCGAGCATATGGTCGACGCCGTGCTCTATTTCGAGGGCGACGGCGCCCACCAGTACCGCATCCTGCGCTCGGTGAAGAACCGCTTCGGCGCCACCGACGAGATCGGTGTCTTCGAGATGACCGACAAGGGGCTGGCCGAGGTCGCCAATCCCTCGGCGCTTTTTCTCGGCGAACGCTCGGGCCGCACGCCCGGATCCGCCGTGTTCGCAGGGCTGGAGGGTACCCGCCCGCTCCTGATCGAGATCCAGGCGCTGGTCGCCCCCTCGCCGCTCGGCACCCCTCGGCGGGCCGTCATCGGCTGGGACAGCGCCCGCCTTTCGATGATCCTTGCGGTGCTGGAGGCGCGCTGCGGTGTGCGCTTCGCCCAGAACGACGTCTATCTCAACGTTGCCGGCGGCTTGCGGGTCAACGAGACGGCCGCCGATCTTGCCGTTGCCGCAGCGCTCATCTCCTCTCTCAGCGGGGTTGCCCTTCCCGCCGATTGCGTCTATTTCGGCGAGGTCAGCCTCTCGGGGGCGGTCCGCGCGGTTTCGCAGGCGCAAAGCCGCCTCAAGGAAGCCCGCAAGCTCGGCTTCACCTCGGCCTTCGTGCCGGAATCGAATGCCGGAGACGGTGCGAGCGAGGGCGGCCCGGTGACGGGGCTGAGCGAGCTTGCGGATCTGGTCGCCCAGGTGGCGGCGCGATCCGCGGGCGCCTCCGAGCGGGACTAGGTCCGGCCCGGACGAGACCCGGCAGCCGGCAGCGCCCGATCGCTGCACGCGCCGGGCAAGGCAGTAAACACCGCGGCCGACCCACGCGGAGAACTGGGTCGACAGGGCGTCTAGCGACGCGATCAGGGACCAGGCCGAGCGATGCCGATCACGCTTCTCGACGGAATCCTTCTCGTCATCATGTTCCTGTCGGCCATTCTGGCCATGATCCGCGGCTTCGTCCGCGAGGTCCTGTCCATCGCCTCGTGGATCGCGGCGGCCGTTGCCGCCTTCTACCTGCACGGGCACGTCGTTCCCTTCGTGCGCCAGTACATCAACAACGACAACGTGGCGCTCGGCGTCGCCGCCGCCGCCGTGTTCCTGCTGACGCTGATCATTGTCAGCTACATCACGATGCGCATTTCCGACTTCGTGCTGGACAGCCGCATCGGCGCGCTCGACCGCACGCTCGGCTTCGTCTTCGGCGCGCTGCGCGGGCTGCTGCTGGTCGTCGTCGCGATGATGTTCTTCAACTGGTTCGTGCCGCAGGACCAGCCGGCCTGGATCGCCACGGCCAAGTCGAAGCCGGTGCTCGACACGATCGGCACCCGGCTCGTCAACGCCCTGCCGGAAAGCCCCGAGAACACCATCCTCAACCGCATCCGCAACCGGCCCGAAACCGCCCCGGCCGGCCCGCAGGACGCCCCGCCGGCCGACGCGCCTGCGACCGAGGATCAGGGCTATACCGACAGCGAGCGCCGCAGCATCGAGCAGTTGACGACCTCGGGTTCGTCCACCAACTAAGGCGCATCCGCTCAAAACGGATCGCACCATATGACCGAGTTTCCCTGTGCCACGGACGGACCGCAAGCCGGTGCCGTCCCTGGCGCGTTTTGAAGGCCCGTTGCGCAACCGCCCCGCAGCGCACGGGCAACCAGGAGCCAAGGCCATGGCCTACGCCGATAATCAGACCGCCCCCGATCACGCTGCAAGCCCTAACCGCGACACCGCCAGGGATTTCTGGCGCGAGGAGATCGAAGGCGACCGCCTTCACGAGGAATGCGGCGTGTTCGGCATTCTCGGCCATGACGATGCCGCCGCGATCACCGCGCTCGGCCTGCACGCCCTGCAGCACCGCGGCCAGGAAGCTGCCGGCATCGTCACCTTCGACGGCAACCAGTTCCGCTCCGAGCGTCATCTCGGTCTCGTTGGCGACCACTTCTCCGATGCCGAAACGATCCGTCGCCTGACGGGTCCCTACGCGATCGGCCATGTGCGCTACTCGACCTCCGGCGAGACCATCCTGCGCAACGTCCAGCCGCTCTTCGCCGAACTTGACGGGGGCGGCATCGCCGTCTGCCACAACGGCCACTTCACCAATGCGATGACGCTCCGGCGCAAGCTCATCAAGGACGGCGCGATCTGCCAGTCGACCTCCGATTCGGAAGTCGTGCTGCAGCTCGTCGCCCGCTCGCGCAAGGACAAGATCGTCGACCGCTTCATCGATGCCATCATGCAGATGGAAGGCGCCTTCTCGCTGGTCGCACTGACCCGCAAGAAGCTGATCGGCGCCCGCGACCCGTTCGGCATCCGCCCGCTCGTGCTCGGCGACCTCAACGGCGCGCCGATCTTCGCCTCGGAGACCTGCGCGCTCGACATCATCGGCGCCAAGTTCATCCGCGAGGTCGAGAACGGCGAGGTGATCGTCTGCACTCCCGGCGGCATCGAGAGCTTCTTCCCCTTCGGCCGCCGCCCGGCCCGGCCTTGCATCTTCGAATACATCTATTTCTCGCGCCCCGATTCGATCCTCGGCGGGCGCAGCGTCTACGATGTGCGCAAGGAGTTCGGCCGTCAGCTCGCCCTGGAAACCGCGGTCGAGGCGGACGTCATCGTCCCCATTCCGGATTCGGGCGTTCCGGCGGCGCTCGGCTTCGCCGATGCGTCCGGCATTCCCTTCGAGCTCGGCATCATCCGCAACCACTATGTCGGTCGCACCTTCATCGAGCCGACCCAGCAGATCCGCACCCTTGGCGTCAAGCTGAAGCACTCCGCCAACCGCGCCCAGATCGAGGGCAAGCGCGTCGTGCTGGTCGACGACAGCCTGGTGCGCGGCACCACCTCGCTGAAGATCGTGCAGATGATCCGCGACGCCGGCGCCCGCGAGGTGCACTTCCGTCTCGCCTCGCCGCCGATCCGCTTCTCCGACTATTACGGCATCGACACGCCGGTGCGCGAAAAGCTGCTGGCGGCGAAATACAGCCTCGACGAGATGCGCAACTATATCGGCGCCGACACGCTCGCCTTCCTCTCCGTCGACGGCATCTACAAGGCGATCGGCTATGAGGGGCGCAACAACGAGGCGCCGCAGTTCACCGACCATTGCTTCACCGGCGATTATCCGACGCCGCTCACCGACATGGCGCAGGACGGGGATCTCACCCACATGCCTCGCCTCGTCGAAGTAGGATGACAGGCAGCACATGACCAAACGCTTCGAGGGACGGGTTGCCGTCGTCACCGGCGCCTCGCGCGGCATCGGCTATTTCACCGCCAAGGCGCTGGCGGCCGAGGGGGCGCATGTGATCGCGCTCGCCCGCACGGTCGGCGGACTTGAGGAACTGGATGACGAGATCCGCTCCACCGGCGGCCAGGCGACGCTGGTGCCGGTCGATCTGACCGACTACGACGCCCTCGACCGGCTCGGCGCGGCCATCCACGAACGCTGGGGCAAGCTCGACGTCCTCATCGGCAATGCCGGCATCCTTGGCGGCCTGTCGCCGCTCGGCCACGTCACCCCGCGCATCTGGGACAAGGTGATGGCGATCAACGTCACCGCCAACTGGCGGCTGCTCCGCTCGTTCGACCCCTTGCTGCGCCAGTCGGATGCCGGGCGCGTGCTGTTCCTGTCTTCCGGCGCCGCCCACAAGTGCAAGGCCTATTGGGGGCCCTATTCCGTCTCCAAGGCCGCCCTGGAAGCGCTGGTGCGCACCTATGTCGCCGAGACCGCCCAGACGCCGATCACCGGCATGCTGGTCAATCCCGGTCCCGTGCGCACCGCCATGCGGGCCGAGGCGATGCCGGGCGAGGATCCGCAGACCCTGCCGCATCCTTCGGAACTTGCCCCAGCGCTGCTCGATTTCGTGGCACCGGACAACACCGCCAACGGCAAGCTGTTCGATTTTCCGTCCAGACAGTTGCGGGACTTTGTTCAAGTCGCCTCGTAACGTGAGCCGACGGCCCTCAACCCTGGAAAACTGTCAAGACTGACAAGGTCTCCGACCTGAATCGAAAAGCCCTGCGTCTGACGCAGGGCTTTTTCCGTTCCGGTGGCTTACCTTCGCAAGTCCCGGCTTACGGCGCGTCGTCCTTGTCGCTCTCGCCGAGATGATCGAGGTCGGTCTCCTCGTCATCGTCGCCCTTGTCCGCTCCGGCAGCGCCCTCCACGACAGGCTCCGCCTTGCGATAGCGCTGATACCAGTGCCAGGCGAAGGGGATCGACACCAGATAGGCCGCCGCCCCCAGGGCCAGCATCTCGAACGGATAGCTCACCAGCAGGGCCACCAGGAACACGGCGGCCACAAAAAGCGGCAGCACCAGATCGCGGCGCACCCGGGTGCCCAGCTTCTTGCCGGAGAAGGTCGGCAATCTGCTGACCATCAGCAGCGCAATCGCCACCACATAGAGCGCCACGGCCGGAGCCAGTTCCGGCCAGTGCGGCAGGATGCCGACGAATTCGAGATAGACGGGGAACAGCACGCTCAAGGCGCCGGCCGGCGCCGGCACGCCGGTGAAGAAGTTCACCGCCCAGGCCGGTTTGTTCGGATCGTCGATCGACACGTTGAAGCGCGCCAACCGCAGGGCGGCGGAGATCGAGAAGATCAGCGCCGCAATCCAACCGATCGAACTCACCTCCTGCAGCAGCCACGAATAGAGGATCAGGGCCGGAGCGACGCCGAAATTGACGAAATCGGCGAGGGAATCGAGCTCGGCGCCGAACTTCGACGTGCCCTTGAGCAGCCGTGCCACCCGTCCGTCCAGCGCATCCAGCACCGCTGCGATGACGATGGCGCCGATGGCATAGTCCCAGCGCTCCTCCAGCGCCATGCGGATGGCGGTGAGGCCGGAACACAGGGCGAGCAGGGTCACCAGGTTGGGCAGGATCAGGCGCAGCGGCACCCGGCGGAACCGCGGGGCACGGCCACGCCGGCGGCGTGTCGGACCGGGATCGTAAGGGGCGAAGGGACCTGTCATCTGCGACTGCTCGCTCAACTGACGCGGGTCAGGACGGTGCCGCGCGTCTCGGCGCCAAGTTCCGCAACAACGGTCTCGCCGCCCACCATGGTCTGGCCGACAGCCACCTTCACGCCGGCGTTGTCCGGCAGGTAGACGTCGAGACGCGAGCCGAAACGGATCAGTCCAAACCGCTCACCCGCGCCGATGTTCTCGCCCTCGCGCACGAAGCAGACGATGCGCCGCGCCACGAGGCCAGCGATCTGCACCACGCCGATCCGGGTCTCGCCGCTCTCGATGACCAGGCCGTTGCGTTCGTTCTCCTCGCTCGCCTTGTCGGATTCGGCATTGAGGAAGCTGCCGGCACGATAGGCGACGCGGGTGATGCGGCCACCATAGGGGGCACGGTTCACGTGGCAGTTGAAGACATTCATGAAGATGCAGACGCGCATCATCGGCTCGCTGCCGAGATCCAGTTCCGGCGGCGGCACCGCCTGCCCCACCTGGCAGACCACTCCGTCGGCGGGCGAGACGACGATGTCGTCGTCGATCGGCGTCACCCGCTGCGGATCGCGGAAGAAATAGGCGACCCAGGCGGTCAGGATCAGGCCGACCCAGAACACCGGAGAGGAAAACCAGCCGATGATCAGCGTCGCCGCGCCGGCTCCGGCAACAAAGGGCCAGCCCTCACGGTGGATGGGGACGAAGGTCTTGGTGATCGTATCGGTCAGCGACATGAGCGGTTCCGTTTGTGGCGGCCCGTCGCGGAAGGCATATCCCGCAGACAGGGCGAACCCGCCCCTTGTGCACCGGAGCGGGCCGGAAAATCAATCCATGCCGGCGTCAACGCCTCATTGAGGCGGCCTTCTCCCCCTATTCCGCCGGCCCTATTCCGCCAGCACGTCCTCGCCGGCGCGCGCGCCCCGGACGACGAAGCCGTCGCTGTCGGCGGTTGCCGCCCGCAGCCGCTCCTCCGCCTCGCTCGCCTCCTGCTGACGCGCCCACATCGAGGCATAGAGCCCCTCCCCGGCCAGCAGGTCCTGGTGACGTCCGCGCTCGACGATACGCCCCTTTTCCAGCACCAGGATCTCATCGGCATTGACCACGGTCGACAGCCGATGCGCGATCACCAGGGTCGTGCGGTTGCGCGAGACCTGGTCGAGCGCGGCCTGGATTTCCCGTTCCGTGTGCGTATCGAGCGCAGAGGTCGCCTCGTCGAGGATCAGGATCGGCGGCGCCTTCAGGATCGTGCGGGCGATCGCCACGCGCTGCTTCTCGCCGCCCGACAGCTTCAGCCCGCGTTCGCCCACCTCCGTGCGATAGCCGTCCGGCAATGCCTCGATGAAGCCCGCGATCTGCGCCATGCGGGCCGCCTCGCGTATGTCCGCCTCACTCGCCCCGGGCCGGCCGTAGCGGATATTGTAGGCGATCGTGTCGTTGAACAGCACCGTGTCCTGCGGAACCATGCCGGTCGCCCGGCGCAGGCTCTCCTGCGTCACGTCCCGCACGTCCTGTCCGTCGATGGTGATGCGCCCGCCACTGACGTCGTAGAAGCGGAACAGCAGCCGCGAGATGGTCGACTTGCCGGCCCCCGAGGGCCCGACGATGGCGACCGTCCGCCCGGCCGGAACCTCGAAGCTGATGCCCTTCAGGATCGGCCGGTTGGCATCGTAGTGGAAGGTCACATCCTCGAAGCGCACGGTGCCACCCGCGACGGCGAGCGGCGCTGCGCCCGGCCGGTCGGTGATCTCCGCCGGCTGACCGAGCAGTTGAAACATCGACTCCAGGTCGGCAAGGCCCTGGCGGATCTCGCGATAGAGAAACCCGATGAAGTTGAGCGGGATCGACAGTTGCAGCAGCAGCGCGTTGATCATCACGAAGTCGCCCAGCGTCTGCGTGCCGGCCATCACCGCGCGCGCCGACATCACCATGCAGATCGCGGTGGCGACGCCGAGGATCACCGCCTGGCCGAAGTTGAGCCAGGCCAGCGAGGTCCAGGTCCGGGTCGCCGCCCGCTCGTAGCCGGCCATCGACCGGTCGAAGCGTTCCGCCTCCATCTGCTCGTTGCCGAAATACTTCACCGTCTCGAAATTCAGCAGGCTGTCGATCGCCTTGGAATTCGCCTCCGTGTCGTTGTCGTTCATCTCCCGGCGGATGGCGATGCGCCAGTTCGAGGTATGCACCGTGAACCAGGTGTAGGCGACGATCATCACCGCAACGACGGCGACATAGATCCAGCCGAACTGGTACCAGATCACCGCCGCCATCACGCCGAATTCCATCACGGTGGGGATGCCGTTGAGGATGGTGAAGCGAACGATGTTCTCGATGCCCTTGACGCCGCGCTCGATCACCCGCGACAGGCCGCCGGTGCGCCGGGCGAGATGAAAGCGCAGCGACAGCGCGTGCAGGTGGCGGAAGGTCAGGAACGCGAGTTGCCGCACCGCGTGCTGGCCGACACGGGCGAACAGCGCGTCGCGAAGCTGGTTGAAGCCGACGAACAGCACCCGCGCGACATTGTAGGCGATCACCAGCATCACCGGCGCCACCAGCCAGGCCGGCAGCACATCGAGGCCGAGCGTGCCGCCGGCTGCCGACGGATCGCCCTGCTGCAGGGTCAGCGCATCGGTCGCCCATTTGAAGAAATAGGGCGAGAGCACCGTGACGATCTTCGCCACCACCAGCGCCAGCACGGCCAGGGCGACCCGCGCCTTCAGGTCGGGACGGTCGGAGGGCCAGATATAGGGCCAGAGCTGGCCGAGGGTGCGGAAGGTGGAGACCTCGTCCGCCGATATGCGCGGGGCGGGGCCGGAAACGCCGGAGCGGCGGCTGGTCATTCCGTGTCCTTTCGACAGGCTCCCATGCGTGCGGCGCGGCCGCCCGCCTCTTCCGGCTCGCCGCAGCAGGCGGCGGCGAAGAGCCCGGCCACCGCGCCCTCCACCAGCGCACGGGCGCCGGCGGTCAGACGGTAGTGGCAGCAGCGGCCGTTTTCTTCCGCCTCGATCAGCTCCGCCTCGCGCAGGATGGCGAGATGCTGCGAGACGGTCGACTGCGCCAGCGGCAGGCCGCGCACGATGTCGCCGCAAAAGGCGCCGGAGCAGGCGGCGAGCGAGGAGACGATCTCCACCCGCACCGGATGCGCCAGGGCCTTGAAGATGCGGGCGAGACGCTCGCTCTCGACGGCGGCGGCGGGATAGCGTGCCGGCCCGTTGCGGAGCTTGGCGGCGGCGCGGCTTTGCATGGGATGCCCAATCATCGTTATTTACCGATGAATGGGTTCTAGCTCTCCCCACCGCTTCCGGCAAGCGGCATCGGGGTTTTTCTCGATCCGCGGCAGGCCAGGAAGAACCTGTCAGCCGCGCGAGCGCTCGTGCCGCAGGATCGTGTCGGTGGTGAAGATCGCCAGCGACACCCAGATCAGAGCGAAGGTCGCAAGCCTGACCGGCTCGACCTCCTCGCCATACACATAGATCGCCAGCACGAACTGGATGCTGGGGGCGATGTACTGCATCAGCCCGACCGCCGTCAGGGACAGCCGCCTTGCGCCGGCGGCAAACAGTGCCAGCGGCACCGCCGTCACCACGCCCGTGCCGATCAGCAGCAGGAACAGGCCCGGCCGGTCCACCGGCAGCACGTCGGCCATCGCCGCCCCGCCCCCGGCAATGCCCGCATAGACCAGATAGGCAAAGGCCAGCGGCGCCAGCACGATCGCCTCGACCATCAGCCCCGGCGAGGCGCCGACCGCCACCGTCTTGCGCAAGTAGCCATAGGCGCCGAAGGAAAAGGCCAGCGCCATCGACACCCAGGGAAATCCGCCCAGCGCCACCGCCTGCACCGCCACCGCGACGACGGCAAGCGCGATGGCGATCGACTGCCAGCGGCTCAGCGTCTCCTTCAGCACGATCAGGCCGAGAGCGACCGAGACCAGCGGATTGGCGAAATAGCCGAAGCTCACTTCCAGGATGCGGCCGCGCTCCACCGCCCAGATGAACACCAGCCAGTTGATCGAGATCACCGAGGCGGACAAGGCCAGCTTCGACAGGGTCGCCGGGTCGCGCAGGATCGCCCCGACCTCGCCGAGCCGCCCGCGCAGCCCCAGGAAGATCGCCAGGAACAGCACCGACCACAGGATCCGGTGGGCGACCACCAGATCCGCCGGGATCGCCGCCGTCCACTTGTAATAGGCCGGCAGGAAGCCCCACAGCAGGAACGCAGAGAGGGCGAAGGCAAGCCCGAGGCGCCGCTCGGCATCGGCCGCCGCGGCTGTCGGTTGGGAGGTCATGATCGCGTGGTCCGCTGGGCTGCGAGGCTGCCTGTCAGAGCCCGGCCTTCAGCAGCGTGTAGGTGTGGGAATCGATAAGCGCCTGGAACGACGCATCGACGATATTGCCCGAAACGCCGATCGTGAACCAGCGTTTGTGCGTCTTCCTGTTGTGGCTCTCGATCAGCACGCGTGTCACCGCATCCGTGCCGCCATTGAGGATCCGCACCTTGAAGTCGGTCAGCTCCATCTCGTCGACGACCGACTGGTAGCGGCCGAGATCCTTGCGCAGGGCCGTGTCGAGCGCATTGACCGGGCCGTTGCCCTCGCCCACCGACATGTGCACCTCGCCGTCGATGTCGATCTTCACCACCGCCTCGGAAACGGTGACGAGTTCGCCGATGGCATTGAAGCGCCGCTCCACCATCACCCGGAACGACAGCACGTCGAAATAGCGCGGCACCTCGCCGAGCCGCCGGCGCGCCAGCAGCTCGAAGGAGGCATCCGCCGCTTCATAGGCATAGCCCTGCGCCTCGCGCTCCTTGACGTCGGCCAGCAGCGCATCGAGCCGCGGGTCGGCCTTGTCGACGGCGATGCCGAGCCGGGCGAGTTCGCCGATCAGGTTCGACTTGCCGGCCTGGTCGGAGACCAGCACCCGGCGCCGGTTGCCGACGCTTTCCGGCGGCACATGCTCATAGGTCTCCGGCTCCTTCAGGATCGCCGAGGCATGGATGCCGGCCTTGGTGGCGAAAGCACTCTCGCCGACGTAAGGGGCGTGCCGGTCGGGGGAGCGGTTGATGATCTCGTCGAAGGCGCGCGAAATCGCCGTGATCTCGGCCAGCGCCCCCTGGCTGACCCCGAGCTCGAACGTCTCCCGATAGGGCGCCTTCAGCATCAGGGTTGGCACCAGGGTGATCAGGTTGGCATTGCCGCAGCGCTCGCCGATGCCGTTGAGCGTGCCCTGGATCTGGCGCACGCCGGCCGCGACAGCCGCCAGCGAATTGGCGACCGCATGCCCCGTGTCGTCATGGGCGTGGATGCCCAGATGCGCGCCCGGCACATGCTTGGCAACCGCCGCGACGATCTCCATGACCTCCTGCGGCAGCGTTCCGCCATTGGTGTCGCACAGCACCACCCAGCGCGCGCCGGCCTCATAGGCGGTCTTCGCACAGGCCAGCGCATAGTCGGGATTGGCCTTGTAGCCGTCGAAGAAATGCTCGCAGTCGATCATCGCCTCGCGGCCGCTCGCGGCCACCGCCTGCACGCTCTCGCGGATCGAGGCGAGATTCTCTTCGTTGCTGCAGCCCAGCGCCACGCGCACATGATAGTCCCAGCTCTTGGCAACGAGGCACACCGCCTCCGCCGCCGAGCCGAGCAGCATCTGCAGCCCCGGATCGTTGGCGGCCGAGCGCCCTGCCCGCTTGGTCATGCCGAAGGCGGTGAAGGTCGCACCCGCGGTGCGCTTGACCTCGAAGAAGGCCGTGTCGGTCGGATTGGCGCCCGGATAGCCGCCTTCCACATAGTCGACGCCCAGCCGGTCCAGCAGTTCGGCAATCACGATCTTCTCCTCCACCGAGAAGTCGATGCCGGCCGTCTGCGCTCCGTCGCGCAGCGTCGTGTCGAACAGGTAGAGGCGTTCGCGGGTCATGGTCTGGTCCTTGGGTCGCCGGCCTTTGCGGCCGGTCTTCGTGGATGGGGGCCGGCACCTGGCCGGTCAGGCTTTCCCGGGGTTGCGTGGCAGGTGGGAGGGAGCGTTCGACCAGGCGTCCTGCGGCCACTCGGCGGGCGGCCAGCTTTCGGTCTCATGGTCGGGATGCTGGTTGGAGCGGATCGAGGCGAGGAAGGAGGCCGCCTCCAGGTCGTCGAGCGTATCGCGCCGCGGCAGCGCCGAAACCGTATCGACGTAAGGCAGCTTCGCCTCGACGCCGAACTGGATCGTCGGGACGATCTCCTCCGGATGATCGAAGGCGCCGATGGCCAGCGCCAGCTTGTCGTCCGGCTCCTCATAGGTGAGCGGCGTCCCGCAGGACGGGCAGAAGCCGCGCGTCACATGGTTGGAGGAGCGGAAATGCGCCGGCTCCCCCCGCGTCCATGTCAGTTGCGGCCGCTCGACCGCGACCAGGGGCGCGTAGAAGCCGCCAAACGCCTTCTGGCACATTCGGCAATGGCAGACGGAGGCCGTGCCCAGCGCGCCCTCGACCCGAAAGCGGATCGCCCCGCACTGGCATCCGCCGGTATGAATGACCGCGTCAGTCATCTGCTGTCTCCTCTTCGGCTCCGCCGGCATCTCCCCCTCAAGGGGGGAGACTGGCGCGTGGGTCCAGCATGAGACTTTTCAACGAGTCTTGAGCGAGATGCCACGATCATTGCGCCAGTTCCCAGGTCGTCACGCGCTTGCCGGTCGCCGGGTCCTTGCCGTCCTTCAGCAGGACGCCGGCATCGGCCAGCTCCGCGCGAATGCGGTCGGCCTCGCCCCAGTCCTTCGCCTCGATAAAGGCGAGCCGCTCGGCGATGCGCGCGTCCACCTTCGCCACCAGGTCCGGATCAGCCGCCGCTTCCTGCGCCGCTTCCACCGCCGCACGGATTTCGGCAAGGTCGAAGCCGAGAAAACCGAGCGCATCGGCAAGCGCCTGAGCGGCGGCCGCATCCCCGCCGCGTGCCTCGCGGGCAAGCCCATGCAGGGCGGCGATCGCGCGCGGCGTGTTGAGATCGTCGCACAGCGCCTCGATCAGCGCCTCCGGCGGCCGCGCCTCCGCTGCCGGCTGCACGCCCGCCCGGGTGATCAGCTCGTCCCAGCGCTGCAGCAGCCCTTCGGCCTCCTCCAGCGCCTTCTCGGTGAAGTCGAGTGGCTGGCGGTACTGGGTCATCAACAGCACCAGGCGGATCGCCATGCCCGGCCAGGTGCGCCCGCCCACCTTCTCCGTCTGCAGCAGGTCGTGCAGGGTGATGAAGTTGCCGAGCGATTTCGACATCTTCTCGCCTTCCACCTGCAGGAAGCCGTTATGCAGCCAGTAGCGCGCCATCAGCTTGGTGCCATGGGCGCAGCAGGACTGGGCGATCTCGTTCTCGTGATGCGGGAAGATCAGATCTAGCCCGCCGCCATGGATGTCGAAGACGGGGCCGAGGTGATGGGCGCTCATCACCGAGCATTCGATGTGCCAGCCCGGACGCCCGCGCCCCCACGGGCTGTCCCAGCCCGGCTCCTCGTCGGACGAGAGCTTCCACAACACGAAGTCGCCGGGGTTCTTCTTGTGGGCGTCGACCGCGATCCGCGCGCCCGCCTTCTGATCCTCCAGATTGCGCTTGGAGAGTTCGCCATAGGCCGGCATCGAGCCGGTATCGAACAGCACCTCGCCTTCCGCCTCGTAGGCATGGCCCTTGGCGATCAGCGTGCCGATCATCTCGATCATCCCGCCGATATGGGCGGTGGCGCGCGGCTCGTGGCTGGGCGGGAGGCAGCCCAGCGCCTTCACGTCGGCATGGAACTGGTCGGCAGTCTTCCGCGTCACCCGCGCGATGGCCTCGTTCAGCGGCAGCTCGGGATAGTCGCGCAGCGCCCGCGCGTTGATCTTGTCGTCCACGTCGGTGATGTTGCGCACATAGGTGACATGGGCGTCTCCATAGAGATGCCGCAGCAGGCGGAACAGCACGTCGAACACCACGACGGGCCTGGCGTTGCCGATATGGGCGTAGTCGTAGACCGTCGGCCCGCACACATACATGCGCACGTTCCCGGCGTCCTCCGGCTCGAAGTCCTCCTTCGCCCGGGTCAGCGTGTTGGTCAGTTTCAATCGATGAGCGGACAGCATGATCGGTCGTCTCCTGGCCGGCTGGCCGGGGCGTCCGTCTCATCTCCCTTGTCGGAGAGCTTCGCGCATGAGGGGAACGGCCACAGCCAGCTTTGTCGCTAGCTGCAAATAATGAGAATCGAAATGATCTTCCGATGGGCCGTGTGCATGGCAAGTGTTCTGACCGGTTTGCCCTGCCCGGTCAAGCGGCAATAGACGTCTTCGCGCGCTCCGGCAGGGCTTTTTACTGGCGTTCGCCGCGTGTCCTGCATCACACTGGCGTTGAGGAGGCTGCGTCATATTAGGGCTGCGGCTCCGCCGTATGACGGGGGCCATATGTGGGAGAATGTGATGAGCCCGATCGCCAGTGAAACCCGGTTCCGGCCGGGTGTTTTTGCGCGCCTTGCCCTTGCCGGCACCGCGCTTGCCATGACCGCCCTGCTGACGAGCGCCGCGACCCCGGCGCGTGCCCAGTCGACCCTGCCGGTGGAAAGCACCTCGATCGTCGTTGGCGAGGCGCATTTGCCGACCGACCCGCTCGCCATGGCGATCGCCCGTGAGCTTTCGGTCAACACCACCGTGATGCTCGACGCGGCGATCAATGCCGGCAGCGAGGACGAGTTGGAACTCGGCATCCAGGGCTTTTACCAGGGCCGGGTGTTCCAGCCGCTCTGGGTCAGCGAGCAGGGGCTCAACCCGCATGGCGAGATGCTGCTCGCGGCCTTCGAGCGGGCAGGCGAGCATGCCCTCGATCCGCAGGACTATGCGCCCGACCGGCTGCGCGACCTCGCCGGTGCGGCGCGAGACACCGCCGCCCTCGCCGAACTGGAAGTGGCGATCTCCAACACCTTCGTGATCTATGCCAATCACCTGACTGCCGGCCGGGTCAAGCCCAACGAGGTCAACCGCTCGCTCAACCTCTTCCCCAAGGCGCCCGATCCGTCCGTCGTGCTGGAATATGTCGAGAGCTCCGAGGACTTCGCCACGGCGATCGACGGCCTCTCTCCCAACACGCCCAATTATGCCCGACTGAAGACCGCGCTCGCCGACTATCGGGCAAAGGAAGCCGCCGGCGGCTTCACCCCGGTCCCCGAGGGCGAGACCCTCAAGCCCGGCATGACCGACGCGCGACTCGACACTCTGCGCCAGCGCCTCGCGGAGCAGGACCTGTTTTCACCCGGCAGCCATTCCGGCGCCGTCTATGACGGGGCGCTGGTCGAGGCGGTGAAACTGTTCCAGGAGCGCCACGGGCTGGAGGTCGACGGCATCATCGGCAAGGCGACGCTCGCCGAGATCAACGTGCCGATCTCGACGCGCATCGGGCAGATGGAGCTCAACATGGAGCGCCGGCGCTGGATGCCGGACGATCTCGGGCCCCGCTATGTCTTCGTCAACCTCGCCGACCAGAACCTCAAAGTGGTGGAGGACGACAAGACCGTCCACACCACCCGCGTGGTCGTCGGCAAGCCCTTTCATGCCACGCCGGTCTTCTCCGACGAGATGACCTATGCGGAGGTGAACCCCTACTGGACGGTGCCCTATTCCATCGCCACGACGGAATACCTGCCGATGCTGCAGCGCGACCCCGGTGCCTTGCAGGGCAAAAACATCCGCGTCTTCTCCGGCAACCGCGAGATCGATCCCTGGTCGGTCGCCTGGAGTTCCTACAGCCGCGCCAGCTTCCCCTTCACCCTGCGCCAGGATCCGGGCGAGGGAAACGCGCTCGGGCGCATCAAGTTCATGTTCCCGAACAAGTTCAACATCTACATCCACGACACGCCGTCGAAGTCGCTGTTCTCCCGCGCCCAGCGCTCGTTCAGCCATGGCTGCATCCGCGCCGAGGCCCCGTTCGACCTCGGCGAGGCGCTGCTTGGCCCCGACGGCTGGACCAAGGCCAAGCTGGAGACGGTGCGCGACAGCGGCGAACGGCGGGTGATCAAGCTGTCGAAGCCGCTGCCCGTCCACCTCACCTATCTGACCGCCTGGGTAAACAAGGACGGCTCGGTGCATTTCCGCAGCGATATCTATGAGCGCGACAAGGTGCTGGCCAAGGCGATTGCCCAGCTCCGTCCGGCCAATCTGTAGCGGCGGCGTTCGCCCGCCCCTCGCAGGACCGACCAAGGCAAACTCAAGGCGTCGCCCACCGGGCGGCGCCTTTACCAATCTGAACGGCGCATAAAGGCGCGCCTCAGCACGGGTTCACTCGCCCCACTGCATGATCGGCACAGTTCAAGGCCAGAGTATTCAAGGCCCAGCGTATCGGAGCCCGTGCCATGCAGACGACCTTCTCGACCCGTTCTTCCAGCGCCCGCAGCGCCGTCCTCCGCCAGATCGTCGCCGCCTCGCTGTTCGGCGCGCTGATGCTGGCGCCTGTCGCGGGCTTCGTTCTCGCCACCGACTTCACCGCGCGCGGCAACGACCGGATCGCCCTCAGCACCCAGGGCGCGAACACCTATCCCCTGTGCCGCGCTGGAGAAATCGGCTGCGTCACACATCAGTCGGGTCGAAGCCTGACTTTTAGCAATCGCTGATATCTTGCACTGAAGGAATTGTTCCCGTCTAATGTCGCGACTTCGAATTGCAGACGATAGGGATTCCCCTTAAGGGAATTCCAGTATCGTTGCGGCTCGAAGCCGGTGTGTCGCGCAGGTGCGGTATCGGGACCGCCCCTTGCCCCCATCGGCATTCGGGAAGGAAAGACATGATCGACGCGCTTCAGGAACGGGCTGAGGACGCGGCGAGTTTTCTCAAGATGCTCGCCTCCGCTCCCCGCCTCATGCTGTTGTGCCACATGGCCAATGGCGAAACCAATGTCGGCCAGCTTGCCGAACTTACCGGCATGCGCATGCCGACCGTCTCCCAGCAGCTAGCGCTGCTGCGGGCCCAGGGACTGGTGCGCACGCGCCGCGAGGGCACCACGATCTACTACACGCTGGACAGCGAGATTGCGCAGGACGTGCTGTCGCTGCTGGAGAAGCATTTCTGCCCGCCGGAGACGACCGCGCGGGCACGCAGGCGGCTGGAGACTGCGGGCGCCGGCTGACGGCGCCGCAGACGTCTTACCGCCGGGCCCGCCCTTTCCCCTTACCTCGACAGCCAGTCGGCGCAGCGCGGCGCCTCCGCCTCGCCCCAGGGCATGATCGGCACGGTCGAGGTCGAGTTCTTCGGGCTGCCCTCGATGATCTTGTCGGAATAGACGAGATAGACCAGCACGTTGCGCTTGGTGTCGCAGCCCCGCACGATCCGCATCTTCTTGAACAGGAACGAGCGGCGCTGGCGGAACATCTCCTCGCCCTGCTCGAATTTGGCCTTGAAGGTCACCGGCCCGACCTGGCGACAGGCCAGCGAGATATCGGAGACTTCCTCCGCGACCCCGAGCCAGCCCGAGACGCCGCCCTTTTCCGGCACGGTGAAATGGCAGGCGACGCCGTCGACCAGCGGATCGTCCACCGCATAGGTCGCCAGCTTGTGGTCGGGCGTCAGGAACTTCCACACCGTCGACTTCTTGAAGATCAGGTCCGGCTCGTCGGCGGAAACAGCCGGCTGCGCCAGCGCCGCCAGCGCGGTCACGGCAAGAACGGCGGCACGCAGGAAGGATTGCATCGTCTCGATCTCCAGATCTGTCCGACCGGCATATGGGAGCCGCCGCTCCCGGCCGCAAGCTCGCTCACCTCAGATCAGGAGCTTGCCCACGTGCACGACCGCCACCAGCGGCGACGGCGTCGAGAACAGCAGAAGAGCGGCAAGGCTGAGCAGGCCCAGCCCCAGAGAGGCCGCGGCCAGCCGCCTCTCCCCGGCGCGCGCCGCAAGACGCCAGCACGCGCCGTGGGTCAGCACGACAAGCAGCCCCAGCAGCGCTGTGATCAGCAGGCCGTCGCCATGCAGAAGGCCGGCGCGAAACGCCAGCATCGGCGCGAATGCGCCCGCCAGCGGCAACAGCAGCACATGATTGAGGACAAGCCAGACCAGCGCCGGACTCTGCGGCTTGGGTGCCGCCGGCGCGCTGTCCGTCTGCCGTGCCGCCCTGCCCTTCCGTCCTGCCGCCTTCGCCATCCTGCCTGCCATCCTTTCGCGATTTCCTGCCGGGTCATCTGCCCGCGCATGCGTCTGACTGCCACGCCGCGTCGCCGGCCGCAAGCAGGACCGGCGCAACCCTGTGTCGCACCTTGCCGGCCCTTTCCCGATCGTTACAATCGCAATCACCTCCGCGGGGCGCATCGCAGCGGCCCGTCGCGCCTCCCCTGCAACCGCTGAAAGCGAGCCCTCGATGCGCAACGACGACAGGCCTCTCGAGCTGGAGGGCTTTCTGCCCTATCGGCTCAATGTGCTGGCCGAGACGGTCAGCCAGTCGCTGGCCGGCATCTATCGCCGGCGCTATGCGATCAGCGTCCCGGAATGGCGCGTCATGGCGACCCTCGGCCAGTTCGGCACGATGACGGCCAAGGAGATCGGCGAACACAGCCGCATGCACAAGACCAAGGTGTCGCGCGCGGTCGCCAGCCTCGAGCAGCGCCGCCTGATCCTGCGCACCCCCAACACCCGCGACATGCGCGAGAGCATCCTGCAGCTTACCGATGCCGGTACCGATGCCTATCGCAAGCTGGTGCCGGAGGCGCGCCGTTTCTCCGACGCCTTGCTCGCGCCCCTCGATCCGTCCGACAGGGAGGTGTTCGACAAGGTGCTGGACCAGCTCGCCAGGCGCGCGCAGGACCTGAGCCTTCACCTGCAGCGCGACGACCCGCCCGCCGCCGGTTAGGCGTGAATTTACTAAAAGTCGAGCATTTCCTTGTGCCGGGGCGGAGCCTGGCGCCATAGTCGGCACAGGAGACCCGGCCCCGGCCGGGCCAGTGTGTTTGCGTGGACGGATCCGGCCGATGGCTCTTGGACTAGGCAGAGGACAGACGCTGCTGCGCGGCCTTGCGGTCGCCGGCGCCGTCCTTGCCGCGCCCGGCCCGGCGCTGGCGACAACCTGCGCGGATCTTGGCGCCGAGTTGCGGCAGGTGACGGCCGGCGCGTCCCGCTCGCCCGAATATGCCAGATGGGACGAGGCCCATCGCGCCCAGTCGCAGGCCCTGTCGCTGGCCGAGCGCGACTTCCGCCACCTCGGGTGTTCGGGCGCGGCGGCGGCGCCCTCCTGCCAGGGGCTCGGCCCCAAGATCGAGAGCATGCGCGCCAATCTCGCCAAGATCGAGCGCCAGCGCGCCCGTCATGCCGGCGCGCGGACCAACGCCCGCGAGGCCGAATTGCGCCGCGCCATGGCCCGGCAGAACTGCGATGCCCCGCGCACGGCACAGGCCCCCGCCCCAACCGGCATCCGGGCGGCTCCGCCGTCCGGCGGCGGCTTCCTGTCGCTGTTCGGCATCGGTCGCGGCAATGAGGCCATCCCCCAGCAGGTGAGCGTGGACGCGGCCCGCAACGAGCCTCGCATGCGCTCCACCGTGCGCGTCGGCTCCAGCGACAGCAGCGCCACCATCGCTCGCCGGCCCTCCGGCCCGACCTATCGGACCATGTGCGTGCGCATGTGCGACGGCTTCTTCTTCCCCGTCAGCTTCGCGACCGGCGAGGAAGGGTTCGGCCGCGACGCCGCCGTGTGCCGCTCCATGTGTCCGGGCGCCGAGGCAGAGCTCTTCGTTCACCGCAATCCGGGCGAGAGCGTCGAGAACCTCGTCTCGGTCACCGGCATGCCCTATGGCGATCTGGAGAATGCCAACCGCTTCCGCACCGCCTATGTGGAAGGCTGCGGCTGCCAGCCGAGCGCCGACCGCCAGACCATGGCGAGCCTGATCCGCAGCGGCGACGACGAGGCCGCGTCCTACCTGCGCGACGTCACCGCCGGTGCGTCCCGCGACTTGCGCAGCGGCCTTGCTCCCGACGGCCTTGGCGAGGACGCACAGGACGCCATCGAGGCCCTGCAGCTCCAGGATCCGGACACCCGCCTCAACATGGAACTTGGCTATTCGCCGGTGCGCCAGGGGCCATCGCTGCCCGTTCTCGGCATGCCCTCACGGCGGACACCGCCCGAGGCCGCCCGGGAGCCGGAGACGGCCACATCCGATGCGGCAGACCCGTCCGAGGCGCCGCAGGAGCGCACCGTCAGGATAGTCGGGCCGCGCTATTTCGTTGCCCAATAAGCGGTAGCAACGCCTTCATGTCCGGCCCGTGCTCCTCGCCCGTCAGCGCCTTGCGCAGCGGCAAGAACAGCCCCCGCCCCTTGCGGCCCGTCCGTTCCTTCAGCGCGCCGGTCCAGGCGCCCCACGTCGTCTCGTCGTAGGGCTCCTGCGGCAGCAGCTCCGCCGCCTCGACAAGAAACGCTTGGTCCTCTTCGGCGACAGGCAGTGGCTGCGGCGCAGTCACGGCGCGCCACCAGCGCGCGGCATCCGCCACCGTCTCGCAATTCTCCCGCACCGCCAGCCAGAAGGCTTCGCCCCCGGGAGGAGTATCAAGGATGCCCATCCCGGACAGCCGCGCGGCGACATCCGCATAGGACAGAGCATGCACCAGCTTCGCGTTGAGCGGCCGCAACTCCTGCGGATCGAACTTCGCCGACGAACGCGACACGTCGGCAAGGTCGAAGACCTCCGCCAGCCGCGCCAGGCTTTCCGCCGGCTCCACCGCATGACTGGTGCCGGTCAGAACCGCGAGCGAGGCGACCGCCATCGGCTCGAACCCGTCCTCGCGCAGCGAGCGCAGCGACAGCGCGCCCTTGCGCTTCGACAGGCCCTCGCCGGACACCGTCGTCAGCAGGTTGTGGTGCCCGAAGGCCGGCGGCGCTGCCCCCAGCGCCTCGAAAATGGCGATCTGCACACCGGTGTTGGCGACATGGTCCTCGCCGCGAATGACATGGGTCACCCCGGCGGCGATGTCGTCGACGATGGAGGGCAGCGTGTAGAGATAGCTGCCGTCCTCGCGCACCAGCACCGGATCGGACAGGGAGGCAAGGTCGATGCTCTGCGCCCCGCGGCACAGGTCGTCCCAACTGCGCTCCACCCGCTGTGTGACGAAGGGATCGCCGTCATGGTTCGGCAGCAGGAAGCGCCAGTGCGGCCGCCGGCCTTCCGCCTCCAGCCGCGCCCGCTCCTCATCGCCGAGCTTCAGAGCGGCCCGGTCGTAGACCGGTGGGCGACCGAGCGCCCGCGCCCTGGCGCGCCGCCGCTCCAGTTCGTCCGATGTCTCAAAGCAGGGGTAGAGCAGCCCGGCCGCCTTCAGCTTTTCGGCCGCCGCGTCGTAGAGCGGCAGCCGGTCCGACTGGCGGAAGCTCTCATGCGGCGCGATGCCGAGCCAGCCGAGATCCTCCGCGATCGCGGCGGCGAACTCCTCGCTCGAGCGCTCCTTGTCGGTGTCATCGTAGCGCAGGATGAAGCGCCCCTCGCGGCGCAGCGCGAAGAGCCAGTTGATCAGCGCCGGGCGGGCGTTGCCGATATGCAGGAAGCCCGTCGGCGACGGGGCGAAGCGAACGGTGACGGTCATGGCCCCCTCTTAGCCGGAAGCCCGAGCACTCGCAACGGCGCCTTCCCCCTGCCGCTGGCGCACATGGCGCGAAACCAGCGTCAGCGCCAGCGCCGCCAGCAGGCAGTACAGCGCCATGGCATAGGCCTGCAAGGAATAGGACACGCCGGCATCGATCAGATAGCCGGTCAGGCCCGGCCCCAGCGCCGAGGCGAAGACCATCATCGCCACCGTCACCGAGCGGATCGACCCGAGGTGGCGCACGCCATAGATCTCCGGCCATAGCGCGCCGAACAGCGTCGAGCTGAAGCCATAGCTGACGCCGAGCAGCGCCATGAAGCCGAAGGCGGCAAGCGGGTGCGCCACCGCGCCGAGCAGCACGCAGGCGAGCCCCAGCGGCAGCAGGAAGGTCGGCAGCAGCCGCAGCGCCGTCACCTTGTCGACGAGGTGGCCGGCCAGCAGCGCGCAACTGATGGTCATTGCCGACATCGCCATGAAGGCGGAGGCGAACAGCTCCATCGACCAGCCACGCAGCTCCACCAGGTAGACCTGGTGGAAGAAGATCGTCGTGCCGATGAAGGGCGGCGCCAGCGTGCCGGCGGAAATGATCCAGTAGGCCGGATCGCGCAGCACCTCGGCGCGGGTCCATTGCCGCTGCGCCACCGGCCGCGCGTCGGTGAGCACGGTCCCGCGCGGCACCCGCTCCACCTTCAGCAGCAGGAGCAGCGCCGGCAGCGCCACCAGCACCAGCACGGCGACACCCAGCCACCACGTCCCGCGCCAGCCGAGCAGCCCCGCCAGCGTCACGAAGACCAGCGGCAGGCTCGCCTCGCCGCACTGGATGCCGAGCGAGGCAATGGAGACCGCGCGGCCGCGCTGCGCGTCGTACCAGCGGCCCATCGCGGTCATCGCCACATGGGTCATCATGCCCTGGCCGAACAGCCGCAAGCCGTAGAGCACCACGAACAGCATGGCGACCGAGGAGACGCTGGCCATGCCGGCGGTGAACAGGGCAAGCCCCGCCACCACGCCGCCGGCGACCAGCGCCAGCGGGAAATTGTCGACCGCCTTGCCGACAAAGGTCAGCGACAGCGCCGAGCACAGCGTCGCGGCCATGTAGAGCCCGCCGAACGCGCCGTGGCTGAGGCCGAACTCGGCCCTCAGGTCGCCTGCCACCAGCGAGATGAAATAGGTCTGCCCGAAGCTGGAAAAGAAGGTCAGCAGCAGCCCGGCGCCGAGCCAGCGGAGATTGTCGCGCAGGAAGATGAAGAACGGCATGGCGGCGATCCGCGGCAAAGGTGGCAGGTGAGCAGGCCGGCACGCCCGCGCCCGCGTCAGCCGGGGCCTGGCGCGAGACGAAAGGCGGTGCGACCGCGAGTCGATCAGGTGGAGCGCGGGCCGGCGGCACCGGTCGCAGGACCAGGAAAGAGCCGTCAGGATAGAGAAGTTTCTCCCCCGGCGAAAGAGAGGGCGCTTTCCGACAATGCCCGTCTCAGGTCGCCGCGGTTTCCGCCGGGCATCTCCATGCCAGGACGGTGAGGCAGGCAAGCGCGGCCAGCGCCAGCATCGCCAACCCCGAAGCGTAGAGCACCACACCCGCCACACCGGCACTGTCCAGCACCACGGTCACCAGCAGCGGACCTGCCGCCATCGCGATATTGCTCGGCAGCGACAGGTTGGCCGCCGCGCGCGCATAGCGGCTCGCCGAGAAGAAGCTGAGCGGCAGCAGCGCCCTTGTCAGCGCCGAAATGCCCGATCCGAACCCGTAGAACGCGATGAACAGATAGAGCAGAGAGGCCTGCCCGTCGGCGAGGAGCAACAGCACGGGCGAGCCCACCAGCAGCGCGGCGGCAATGAGGCCGGAGGTCAGCGGCGTCGCGAACCGCCCCGCCAGGACATCGGCAAGCCGCGCCGTGATGCCGAGCACCGAGCGCAGCGCGCCGAGTTCCAGGGCCAGCGCCGGCGAGGCGCCCGACATCTGCAACAGGGCAATCAGCGACGGCGCGAGACCCGTGGTGACCAGGCTGAAGACGATGGAGACCAGCGCAATCAGCAGGAAGGCAAGTCGCGCCCGCGCCTGCGTCAGCCGCAAGGGTTCCACCGCGGCCGCCGCGGCCCGCGCGGCGCCTCCGTCCTCGTCGCGCGGCGACGGCAGAGCGAAGAGATAGAGCGGGCACAGCACGAGTTGGGTACCGGCGGCCGCCAGCATCGCCATGCGCCAGCCGATCGCCCCTTCCAGCAGGCTCCACAGCGGCCAGGCGACGGCGGCCGACAGGCCGGTGAAGATCATCAGGATGCCGATGGAGCGCCGGGCGCCCGCCCCTTCCCGCTCGACCACCGCCGCGTTGCACGGCACGGTCAGGCCGAGTGCGCCGCCGATCCCCATCACCAGCCAGGCGGCGTAGTAGATCAGAACGCCCTGCGCCAGGCTCATGGCGAGCAGCCCCGCCGCCATGGTCGCGGCGCCCGCTGCCAGCACCTGTGCTGCGCCATGCCGCTCGATCAGCCGTCCGGTCCAGGGGCCGGCGAAGCCGCCCAGCAGCATCATCGCCGTCAACCCGCCGAAGGCGAGCGCGTTCGACATGCCGAGTTCGGCGGCGATCCGCCGCCCCAGCACGCCGGGCATGTCGAAGGTCGTCCCCCAGCCGACGATCTGGCCGGCAGCAAGGATGGCGATCAGGCGGAGCCTGTCGAGGCGCATGATCCCTCGCGTGGCGGGAACGGCGGCAGCCCGGTCCGGGATGCCGCCGCCGGAAAAGCGGCCTAGCTGCGGTCGCGGAAGCGGTTGGTGATCGGATAGCGGCGGTCGCGGCCGAAATTCTTGCGGGTGATCTTCACGCCCGGCGCCGACTGCCGGCGCTTGTACTCGGCGATATAGAGTAGGTGCTCGATGCGGTGGATCAGCGCGCGGTCATGGCCGCGCGCCTCGATGTCGCCGACCGACATCTCGTTCTCCACCAGGCACTCGAGAATGTCGTCGAGCACGTCATAGGGCGGCAGCGAATCCTGGTCGGTCTGGTTCTCGCGCAGTTCCGCGGTCGGCACCTTGTCGATGATGTTGACCGGGATCACCTCGCCCGCCGGCCCGAGCAACCCGTCCGGCCGGTTGGCATTGCGCCAGGCAGCGAGCCGGTAGACCTGCGTCTTGTAGAGGTCCTTGATCGGGTTGAAGCCGCCATTCATGTCGCCGTAGAGCGTCGCGTAGCCGACCGACATCTCCGACTTGTTGCCGGTGGTCGCGACCATGGCGCCGAACTTGTTGGAGATCGCCATCAGGATCGTGCCGCGCGCCCGCGACTGGAGATTTTCTTCCGTCACGCCGCTTTCGGTGCCGGCGAACAGCGCCGACAGCCCCTCGGCAAAGCCTTCCACCGCCGGGGCGATCGCCACCGTGTCGTAGCGCACGCCGAGCGCATCCGCGCAGGCCTTTGCGTCGACAAGGCTCTCCGTCGAGGTGTAGCGATAGGGCAGCATCACGCAATGGACCTTGTCAGCCCCCAGCGCGTCGACGGCCATGGCCGCAACCACCGCGCTGTCGATGCCGCCGGACAGGCCCAGCACCACGCCCGGGAAACGGTTCTTGTTCACATAGTCGCGAAAGCCGAGAACGCAGGCCTGCCAGCGCGCAGCATCGTTGTCCGGCAGCTCCGCCTTCGGCCCGCTCTCACAGACCCAGCGCCCGTCCGCATCGCGATGCCAGTCGGTGATCGCGATCTCCTCGACGAACTCAGCCATCTGGAAGGCAAGCCGCCGATCGGCCTGCAGCGCGAAGGATGCCCCGTCGAACACCAGTTCGTCCTGGCCGCCAAGCTGGTTGCAATAGACCAGCGGCAGGCCGGTCTCGACCACCCGCGCCACCATCACCTGCAGCCGCACATCCGGCTTGCCGGCGTGAAAGGGCGAGCCGTTCGGCACCAGCAGCAGCTCCGCGCCGGTCTCCTCGAGACACTCGCAGACCTCCTCGGTCCATGCGTCCTCGCAGATCGGCAGACCGAGACGGATGCCGCGAAAGCCGACCGGCCCCGGCAAGGGACCTGCCTGGAACACGCGCTTTTCGTCGAACTCGCCATAATTCGGCAGGTCATACTTGAACCGCACGCCCTCGATGCGCCCGCCGTCGACCAGCGCCACCGCATTATGCAGCTTGTCGCCCTCGCGCCAGGGCAGGCCGATGACGATGCCCGGTCCGCCGTCGGCCGTGTCCGCCACCAACTCGTCCAGCGCCGCCCGGCAGGCGGCAACGAAGGCCGGCTTCAGCACCAGATCCTCCGGCGGATAGCCGGACAGGAACAGCTCGGACAGCAGCAGCAGATCGGCTCCGCCGGCGGCGGCCTGCGCGCGGGCACGGCGCGCCAGCGCCAGGTTGCCCTCGACATCGCCGACGGTCGGGTTCATCTGCGCCACCGCCAGGCGCAGCCTGTCAGGGAGGGCCGAAGAGCCGGTTTTCGGGGAAGATTCGGTCGGGGTCGCGCTCATGCCAAACGGTGTAGCCCGGCCCTTGCGCCTGCGCAATCGGCGAGAACGCATGGCGGCCGCTACACCGCGGCCCGACGGCCGGCTCAGATATAAAGGGTGTTGCTCCCCGCCCCTGGTGTCGCCAGCGCCGCTGCCGCGACGGCCGGAGACGGCCGTGCCGACGCCCGCGTGCAGCCGCGCGGTGCCGGCCGCAACCGCCCGCCGCTGCGCAGGAACGGACGGTGCTCGGTCAGCACCCGCTGCAAGCGGTGGTACAGCATGGCCGGCGCCAGCGGCTTTGCCAGAAACTCGTGGATGCCAAGGTCGACCGCCTCCAGCACCACCGGCTTGCGCGCGTCGGCACTCGCCAGGATCACCGGGGTGGTCGCCACGCCCATGTCGGCGTCCGCGCGCAGGAGCGCCAGAAACTCGGCACCGCTCAACGGAGACATCACCCAGTCGCAGATGACGACGTCCGGTTTCCTGTCCACAGTCGTCGCGAACCCTTCCGCTCCATCCACCGCATCAAAGATGCGGCGCACACCAAAGCCGCCAAGGATCGCCCGAAACAGGCTGCGCATATGCGAATTGTCGTCGATGACGAGCACCGACACTGCTGAAAGATCTAAAACCATGCCGCTCGGTCCCCTCCCGATGCGCCCATACTTAAAAATATGCGAAATACGGAAAAATTTCCTTACGTAAGTTTTTCCAGTGCAACCCCGCCGTGAAATGTCCGGCGCGGCGCGCATGACCCTTACCTCAGGACATGTTTCCGAAAAACTACCAAGGGTGGGAAACGAAACCGCCGCCGGCTGCAAACCGGCGGCGGGTATCGTTATCTCGGCTTCACGGGCCGGCTACAGTCAGGCGATGGCCGCCTCGCGCTCCGGATTGCTCCGCTGATCGCGCTCCTTGCGGACGTTCTCGGCCACCATGAAGGCAAGCTCGATCGCCTGCTCGGCATTGAGCCGCGGATCGCAATAGGTGTGGTAGCGGTCGGCGAGATCCTCCGCCGTCAGCGCCCGGGCCCCGCCCGTGCACTCGGTGACGTTCTTGCCGGTCATCTCCACATGGATGCCGCCGGCATAGGTGCCTTCCGCCCGGTGCACGGCGAAGAAGGCCTCGACCTCGCGCATGATCCGCTCGAACGGCCGCGTCTTGTAGCCACCGGCGGTGACCGTGTTGCCATGCATGGGATCGCAGGACCACACCACCTTCCTGCCCTCGCGCTCGACCGCGCGCACGAGCTGCGGCAGGTGCTCGAACACCTTGTCGGCGCCGAAGCGGCAGATCAGCGTCAGCCGGCCGGCCTCGTTGGCCGGGTTCAGCGTGTCGATCAGGCCCAGAAGTTCGTCGGCCTTCAGGCTCGGGCCGCACTTCAGCCCGATCGGGTTCTTGATGCCGCGGAAGAACTCCACATGCGCATGGTCCGGCTGGCGGGTGCGGTCGCCGATCCACAGCATGTGGCCGGAGGTGGCGTACCAGTCGCCGGAGGTGCTGTCGACGCGGGTCATCGCCTGCTCGTAGCCGAGCAGCAGCGCCTCGTGGCTGGTGAAGAAATCCGTCGAGCGCAGTTGCGGCGCACTGTCCGGATCGATGCCGCAGGCCCGCATGAACTCCAGGCTCTCGGAGATGCGGTCGGCCAGCGCCTGATAGCGGTGGCTCTGCGGGCTGTCCTTGACGAAGGACAGCATCCAGCGGTGCACATGGTCGAGATTGGCGAAGCCGCCCTGCGCGAAGGCACGCAAGAGGTTCAGCGTCGCGGCCGACTGGCGGTAGGCCATGACCTGGCGCTGCGGATCCGGCTCGCGGGTCTCCGGCGTGAAGGCGATGTCGTTGACGATGTCGCCGCGGTAGCTCGGCAGTTCCACGTCGCCCTGCTTCTCCATCGGCGCGGAGCGCGGCTTGGCGAACTGGCCGGCGATGCGGCCGACCTTCACCACCGGCTGCGCCGAGGCATAGGTGAGCACGACGGCCATCTGCAGGAAGACGCGGAAGAAGTCGCGGATATGATCCGCGTGGTGCTCCGCAAAGCTCTCCGCGCAATCGCCGCCCTGCAGCAGGAAACCGCGTCCTTCGGCCACTTCGGCGAGCTGGGCCTTCAGCTTTCTCGCCTCACCTGCAAAAACGAGCGGCGGAAAGTCGGACAGGCGGCGCTCCACTTCCGCGAGCGCGTCCGCGTCGCGATACTCGGGCACCTGCACGATCGGCTTCGACCGCCAGCTATCCGGTGTCCAGTTCTGCGCCATTGCTCCAACTCCGTGTAAAAGACCTTCGGCAAGATCTTGTGCCAGCAGGCATCCGCTCCGGTTGCGTGTTTCGTTTGCCTCGTCCGTCCGCTCGCCACGCCAAACGGATGTCGCGCGGACGGCAGGTGCCGGGCGTTATACACGCGCCAGCGAGACGAGGCCACAGATAACGTCGCGGGCGCCTGCCACAACGCCGCACCGCGCTTTTGCGCATTGCCCGCGAGCGCGCGACCTGAAACTCTCTGCAAGGATCAGCAAGCCACGACCTGCCAGCCACCCGCAGGAGAGCCAGCCGGATGCCGCTCGAACACGATCACTCCGCCGCCGCCATCGCGGCGCGCCTTGCCCGCGGCCCGCGCATCAGCTACCTGCGCGACTGGATCTATGGCGGCATCGACGGCGCCATCACCACCTTCGCAATCGTCGCCGGCAGCGTCGGCGCGAACCTTTCGGCCCGCGTCGTGCTGATCCTCGGCGTCGCCAACCTGATCGCCGACGGCTTCTCCATGGCCGCCGCCAATTACTCGGGCACCAAGGCCGAACACGACGACTACCGCCGGCTCAAGGCGATGGAAGAGCGCCATATCGACAAGGTGCCGGACGGCGAGCGCGAGGAGATCCGCCAGATCTTCCGCGGCAAAGGCTATGACGGCGCCGAACTGGAGCAGATGACCGAGCTCATCACCTCCCGCCGCGCCGTCTGGGTCGAGACCATGCTCGCCGAGGAACATGGCGTTTCCGGGGGCCTGCGCGATCCCTTGCGCGCCGCGCTTGCCACCTTCTCCGCCTTCGTGCTGTGCGGCGCGGTTCCGCTCGTCCCCTTCCTCGCCGGACTGGAGGCCTCCGCCACCGCCGCCGTGGTGGCGACCGGGGCGGTCTTCTTCGCCATCGGCTCGGCCAAGTCGATCTGGTCGACGCAGGGCTGGCTGCGCTCGGGCACGGAGACGCTCGCCATCGGCCTTGGCGCTGCTGCCCTCGCCTGGGCGATCGGCTTTTTCCTGGAGCGGCTGCTGACCTGAGCGGCCCTGCGACCCGCCTCAGACGGCGATGCGGCGCAGGCCGGTCTGGGCCAGCAGCCGGTCGAACAACCCGAGCAGGTCCGGCTCGATCTGCTGTGCGCGCGGATAGCGCGGCGCCGCCCGGTCGGCCAGCATCGGCGCGTCCCAGCCGTCCGTCGTCTCGATGAAGTGACGCACGCCCTCCTCGCCCCAGAAGGCATGAAAGCCGGCGAGCACGCAGTCGACATAGCTCTGCAGGATCGGATGATCGTCGTCGCCGGGACGGCGGATCTCGCTGTCCGCCTCGTAGAGGAAGGCCCCCGCCGCGCCGCTCGCCCCGTCGCCGTCGCGGCGGAAGGACGGGCCGATGCCGTCGATCCGGCGATAGCGCCGCTCGCGCGCGTCGAGCTCGGCAAGCCGCTCGGCCGGCTCGCTCACCATCACGCCGCGGATCGCCGTATCCTCCGCCCGGCGCACGGTCAGCGTACACACCTTCGGCAGGTTTTCCGCCCCTACTGGGCGCCACCAGGCGCGCCACTCGCGCCGCCAGCCTGCGAGCGTTCCGGCCTCCGCCCGCGCCTGCGGACCCAGCGTCCGGGTGTTGACGAGCGATCCGTAACCGAAATACGTGATGGTCATGCGTTTCGTTCCCGTGGCGCGCCGCCCCCGCGGCTCCCCCCGCGCGCCTCTCCCTTCTGCCTAAAGGATCGCCCGGCCGATGACCACCCTTCCCTATGTGCAATCCCATGGCTGGACCGACGCCGACACCGCGCGTCTGCGGATCGACACGCCGGCCGCCAGCCGGCTCGTCCATTTCAACAATGCCGGCGCCAGCCTGCCGCCCGCCCCGGTCCTTGCCGCCGTCAAGGCGCATCTCGATCTGGAGGCGGAGATCGGCGGCTACGAGGCCGCCGACCGGGCGGCGTCCATGGTCGCCGATTTCTATCCGGCCGTTGCCGCGCTGCTGGGTGCTGCCCCGCACGAGATCGCCTATGTGGAGAATGCCACCCGCGCCTGGGACATGGCCTTCTACTCGATCCCGTTCCGCCCCGGCGACCGGGTGATCACCGGCCGCGCCGAATATGTCTCCAACTATGTGGCGCTGTTGCAGATGAAGGCCCGCGCCGGCATCGAGATCGACCTGATCGACGACGACGAGACCGGCCAGATCGACCTGAAGGCGCTGGAGGCGGCGATCACCCCGAAGACCCGGCTGATCGCCCTCACCCATGTCCCGACCTTCGGCGGGCTGGTCAATCCGGCCGAGGAGGTCGGCGCCATCGCCCGCCGCCATGGGCTGCTCTACCTGCTGGATGCCTGCCAGTCCGCCGGCCAGATCGCCCTCGACGTCACCCGCATCGGCTGCCACATGCTCTCCGGCACCGGGCGCAAGTATCTGCGCGGGCCGCGCGGCACCGGCTTCCTCTATGTCTCGGACGCCGTGCTCGACCAGCTCGAGCCCGCCTTCATCGATCTGGAATCTGCCGAGTGGCTCGACGCGGCGAGCTACCGCCTCGTCGACGGCGCGCGCCGCTTCGAGAACTGGGAGCGCTATTTCGCCGGCCAGATCGGCCTCGGCGTCGCCGTGCGCTATGCGCTGGAGGTGGGCGCGCAGCGGCTGGAAGACCGCATCTGCGCCCTTGCCGCCCTGCTGCGGGAGGAACTCGTGAAGCTCCCCGGCGTCGCCGTGCATGACCGCGGCACGCGCCGCTGCGGCATCGTCACGCTGACGGTGGCGGGCGAGGCCCCGTCCGCGACGAAGGCCCGTCTCACGGCTGCCGGCATCAACACCTCCGTCTCCACGGCCTCCTCCGCGCGCATCGACCTGCCGCGTCGCGGTCTCGACGCGGTCCTGCGCGCCTCGCTGCACGCCTACAACACGGAAGTGGAGATCGAGACCCTGCTGAAGGCCCTGCGGGAGGGCTGAGAAGGTCAGTCAGGGTTTACGGAGAGGTAGCGCCCAGGCCCCGGCGGACGATGGCCGGGGACGCGGCGCCGACCACCCCTCCCCGCGTCCTCCTGCACGCAAGCCTCTCTTTCGTCAACCCCGGCCAAGCGAAGCGCGAGCCGGGGCCGGCGAGCCGAGGGCCTGTCGGCCGCGCTCCGGAAGGACACCACTGGCGCCGTGGCTCTCCGGTCCCGGATCGTCGGCCTTCGGCCTCGTCCGGGAAGACGCAGGCGAAGGTATGTGCGACAAACGCTCGCTGAGGGTACCTCTGGTTCCCGGCTCGGCGCTACGCGCCGTCCGGGAGGACGCAAGGAGAGGTTCATGCCCGCCCTCCGGCGCCGTGCTTTTGGGCCGTTCGGCATCGCGGCCGGGAATGCAAGCGCAAGGCTTACTTTCAGGCCCCGAACGCCTCAGCGTCGGCCTCTTTCAGCGAGACGGATTCGCCGCAGCCGCAGGCGGAAACCTCGTTGGGATTGCGGAACACGAAGCCGGAGCGGAACTTCGTCACCTCGTGATCCATCTCCGTGCCGAGCAGGAACAGCGCCGCCGACGGTTCGATGAAGATCCTGACGCCCTTGTCGTCGATCACGTCGTCGCCCGGCTTTGCCTCCTCGACGAGGCTCATGTCGTATTCCATGCCGGCGCAGCCGCCCTTCTTGATCCCGACGCGCAGGCCGAGAACGGGCCTGGCCGAATTGTCGATGATCTCGCGCACGCGCTCGGCGGCGGCGTCGGTCAGTTTCAGGACCTGGAATCTGGAAGCCATATCCGTTCCCCGGTTCTACTAGCGTTTGGCGGGGCCCGAAGCCTCCGCGTTAGCCGTCAATATAGGGCCGAGCGGCGCTCAATACCAGTTGAGCGCCACCTTGGCCTCTTCCGACATGCGCTCGGGCGTCCACGGCGGATCGAACACCATCTGCACGTTGACGTCGCCGACGCCCGGAACCGCGCTGACGGCGTTCTCCACCCAGCCCGGCATCTCGCCGGCGACCGGGCAGCCCGGCGCGGTCAGCGTCATGTCGATGGCGACCGAGCGGTCGTCCTCGATGTCGACCTTGTAGATCAGGCCCAACTCATAGATATCGCAGGGAATTTCCGGGTCGTAGACGGTCTTCAGCGCCCCGACGATGTCGTCGGTCAGGCGCTTCAGCTCGTCTTCGGAAAAGGCGGAGCCGGTGGCCGAAATCTCGGCCTGGGCGTCCTCGTCCTGGATCAGTTGGTCTTCGCTCATCTCGCCCTCATGCGAAAAAGTCGTGGGCTTTCTGCAACGCCTCGACCAGCCTGTCGACCTCGTCGAACGTGTTGTAGAGGCCGAAGCTCGCCCGGCAGGTGGAGGTCACGCCATAGCGCGCCAGCAGCGGCTGCGCGCAATGCGTGCCGGCCCGCACGGCGACGCCCTCGCGGTCGATGACCATCGACACGTCATGAGCATGCACCCCCTTCATCTCGAAGGCGATGATGGCGCCCTTGCCCGGCGCCTCGCCGAAGATGCGGATCGAGTTGATCTGCTTCAGCCGCTCCTGCGCATAGTCGCGCAGCGCCGCCTCATGCGCGGCGATCCGCTCGCGTCCGAGCCCGTCCATGTAGTCGAGCGCGGCCGCAAGGCCGATCGCCTGGACGATCGGCGGCGTTCCGGCCTCGAAGCGGTGCGGCGGGCTGTTGTAGGTCACCATCTCCTCGGTGACGTCGAGGATCATCTCGCCGCCGCCGTTGAACGGACGCATCCGCTCCAGATGCTCCATCCTGCCCCACAGCACGCCGATGCCGGTCGGGCCGTAGACCTTGTGGCCGGTGAAGACGAAGAAGTCGCAGCCGAGGTCCTGCACATCGACCGGCATGTGCACCGCCGACTGGCTGCCGTCGACCAGCACCGGAATGCCGCGCGCATGGGCGATGCGGCACAGGTCACGGATCGGCACCACGGTGCCGAGCACGTTCGACATCTGGGTGATCGCCACCAGCTTGGTCTTCGGCGACAAGGCCGCCTCGAAAGCCTCAAGGTCGAACGAGCCGTCCTCGCGCACATAGACCCATTTCAGCACCGCGCCCTGCCGTTCCCGCAGGAAGTGCCAGGGCACGATGTTGGAGTGGTGCTCCATGATCGACAGGACGATCTCGTCGCCCGCTCCGATCCGCTCCACGCCGAAGGTCTGGGCGACCAGGTTGATCGCCTCGGTGGTCGAGCGGGTGAAGATCACCTCGTCCTGCGACGGCGCGTTGAGGAACCGGCGCACGGTCTCGCGCGCGGCCTCGAAATTCTCGGTCGCCGTGTTCGACAGGTAGTGCAGCCCGCGATGGACATTGGCGTATTCGTGCGAATAGGCCTTCGTCACCGCGTCGATCACCGCCTGCGGCTTCTGGGCCGAGGCGCCATTGTCGAGATAGACAAGCGGCTTGCCATAGACCTGGCGCGACAGGATCGGAAAGTCGCGGCGCACCGCCATCACGTCATAGGGGGCGCTTGCAACGGCACCGGGATCGGGCATCGACGTCATCTGCGTTCTCCCGCTTCGCCGGGGCGCCTGCCCCGGCCTGTACGGTGCTGCCGGGGCTTTGCGCCCCGGAAGCCTTTGCATCGGGGCTCTGTGCCCCGGAAGCACGCCGGGCCAGGGCTTACGCCCCGGCGGCCAGCCATGCGCGGATACGCTCCTCGAAGGCCTCCACGACGATCTCCTCGCCGATCTCCTCGACCGCTTCCGACAGGAAGGCGAGCACCAGCAGCGTGCGGGCCTCGGCCTCCGGAATGCCGCGCGAGCGCAGGTAGAACAGCAGATCCTCGTCGATCTGGCCACTCGTTGCGCCATGCGCGCACTGCACGTCGTCGGCGAAGATCTCCAGTTCCGGCTTCAGCGACATCTCCGCGTCGTCCGACAGCAGCAGCGACTGGGTCATCATCTGGCCGTCGGTCTTCTGCGCATGCGGGCGGACGATGATCTTGCCCTGGAAGATGCCCTTGGCGCCGTCGCCGACCACCGTCTTGAACAGCTCGCGGCTGTCGCAATGCGGCACCGCATGGTCCACCACCAGCGTCTGGTCGACATGCTGGCCGGCCCGCACCATGGTGATGCCGAGCAGGTCGGCGCGCGACCCCTCGCCGGTGAAGGCGATGAAGGACTGGTGCCGGGCAAAGCCCGCGCCGATGCCGGCGCCGATCAGCTTCACCTTGGTTTCGGCTCCGAGCGTCACCACGGCACTGCCGACATGGGTGGTGCCGGCGGCTTCCGCCTGCAGGCGGGCGACGGTCACCTCCGCCTCGTCGCCGGCGCGAATGTCGGTCAGCGTGTTGGAGAAGCTCCCCTCCGCCCCGCCGACGAAGGTCTCCAGCACGGTCGCCTTGGCGCCCTTGGCCGCCGTCACGATCACCCGCTCGCTGGTCGAGACGGCGCTCGCCGACAGCGCGTGGACGATCTCGACCGGCTTGTCGAGCGAGGCCCCCTCGGCCAGCGACAGCACGAGGCCGTCGGCGCAGAAGACGGCGCTGAGGCCCGTCGCCGCATCGCCGGCGGCGATCTGCGGCAGGTGCATCAGGCTCTCGCCCTCTTCGACAAGCGCCTCGGCGAGCGGGCGCACGCCCACGCCGGCCTCGGCCAGCGCGGCAACGTCGGAGAGGCCGGCATGGAAATGGCCGTCGACGATCACGAGCCGGTAGCGGTCGGCCACGCCGTAGACGTCGTCGAGCGCGGCGAGCGCCGCCTTCGCGTCATCGTCGCTGCGGCGCGCGGCAAAGGCCGGAACGCTCTTCAGCCTCGCGCGCAGGTCGGAGTACTTCCACTCCTCGACCCGGCGATGCGGCAGCCCGCTTCTGCGGAAGGCGTCGAAGGCCGACTTGCGGAGCCCGGCGACCGCCGCTCCGCCCGGCAGGGCGTCGCGGTCGCGGTAATAGGCCTCGGCCAGGTCGGTTTCGGCCCTGGTCTCCAGGGTGCGTGGTTCGATGGTCATGTCTCTATCCTGACCTCTCACGCGGCCGCGTCGACAAAGTCGGCGTAGCCCTTCTGCTCCAGTTCCAGCGCCAGCTCCGGGCCGCCGGTCTTGACGATGCGCCCCTTCGACAGGACATGCACCACGTCCGGCACGATGTGGTCGAGCAGGCGCTGGTAGTGGGTGATCACCACGAAGGAGCGATCCGGCCCGCGCAGGCGGTTGACGCCGTCCGACACCACCTTCAGCGCGTCGATGTCGAGGCCGCTATCGGTCTCGTCGAGCACGCAGAGCGAGGGCTGCAGCAGGGCCATCTGCAGGATCTCGGCGCGCTTCTTCTCGCCGCCGGAGAAGCCGACATTCAGCGGCCGCTTCAGCATGTCCATGGTGATCTGCAGTTCGCCGGCCTTCTCCTTGACCCGCTTCATGAATTCCGGCGTCGAGAGCTCGTCTTCGCCGCGCGCCTTGCGCTGCGCGTTGAGCGCCGTCTTCAGGAAGGTCATCGTCGCCACGCCCGGGATCTCGATCGGGTACTGGAAGGCGAGGAAGACGCCGGCGGCGGCGCGCTCGTCCGGCGCCAGGTCCAGGAGGCTCTGGCCGTTATAGACGATGTCGCCTTCGGTGACTTCGTAGTCGTCCTTGCCGGCGAGGATATAGGACAGGGTCGACTTGCCGGAGCCGTTCGGGCCCATGATGGCGTGCACTTCGCCCGGCTTCACGACAAGGTCGATGCCGCGCAGGATCTCGGTGCCGTCTTCGGCGATGCGGGCGTGCAGGTTCTTGATCTCAAGCATTTTGGTATCCGTCGGTCTTTCAGGATGTTCGGTATGCGAGGCGGTCGGCCGGCGTCAGCCGACCGAGCCTTCGAGCGAGATGGAGATCAGCTTCTGCGCCTCGACGGCGAACTCCATCGGCAGTTGCTGGATCACGTCCTTGACGAAGCCGTTGACGATCAACGCCACCGCTTCCTCGTCGGAGAGCCCCCGCTGCTGGCAGTAGAACATCTGGTCGTCGGAGATCTTCGAGGTGGTCGCCTCGTGTTCGAACACGGCCGTCGCGTTCTTCGACTCGATATAGGGCACCGTGTGGGCGCCGCAATCCTGGCCGATCAGCAGGCTGTCGCACTGTGTGAAGTTGCGCGCGTTCGACGCCTTGCGATGCGCCGAGACGAGGCCGCGATAGGTGTTCTGCGACTTGCCGGCCGAGATGCCCTTGGAGATGATGCGGCTCGACGTGTTCTTGCCGAGATGGATCATCTTGGTGCCGCTGTCGATCTGCTGATAGCCGTTCGACACCGCGATCGAGTAGAACTCGCCGCGCGAATTGTCGCCGCGCAGGATGCAGGACGGATACTTCCAGGTGATCGCCGACCCGGTCTCGACCTGGGTCCAGGAGATCTTGGAATTCTTGCCACGGCAATCGCCACGCTTGGTGACGAAGTTGTAGATGCCGCCCTTGCCTTCCTTGTCGCCCGGAAACCAGTTCTGCACGGTCGAATACTTGATCTCGGCATCGTCCAGGGCAATGAGCTCGACCACCGCCGCGTGCAACTGGTTCTCGTCGCGCTGCGGCGCCGTGCAGCCCTCCAGATAGGAGACATAGGCGCCCTTCTCGGCGATGATCAGCGTGCGTTCGAACTGGCCGGTGTTCTTCTCGTTGATGCGGAAATAGGTCGACAGCTCCATCGGGCAGCGCACGCCCTCCGGCACGTAGACGAACGAACCGTCGGTGAAGACCGCCGAATTCAGCGTCGCGTAGAAGTTGTCGGTGACCGGCACCACGGAGCCGATATACTTGCGCACCAGTTCGGGGTGCTCGCGCAGCGCCTCGGAAATCGAGCAGAAGATGACGCCGGCCTTCTTCAGCTCCTCCTTGAAGGTGGTGACCACCGACACGCTGTCGAACACCGCATCCACCGCGACCCGGCTCTTCGGCTCGACGCCGGCCAGAATCTCCTGCTCGCGCAAGGGGATACCCAGCTTCTCATAGGTCCTCAGCAACTCCGGGTCGACCTCGTCGAGGCTCTTCGGCCCCGGCGCGGACTTCGGCGCGGCGTAGTAATAGATGTCGTTGAAGTCGATCTTCGGGTACTCGACGCGGGCCCAGGTCGGCTCGGTCATGGTCAGCCAGCGCCGATAGGCCTCCAGCCGCCATTCCAGCATCCACTCCGGCTCGTTCTTCTTGGCCGAGATGAAGCGGATGATGTCTTCGTTGAGTCCCTTGGGAGCCTTTTCGGACTCGATGTCGGTGATGAAACCGTACTTGTATTGATCGACGTCGATCGACCGGACACGGTCGATCGTCTCCTGAACTGCAGCCATGCGTGTCTCCATCCACTGCGGTGTCAAGGACCGCGGGTTGTCGCACTATGTGATGGGCGCGGCCGCCGGCCGCCCCCGGTCATTCTTCCGTTCTGGACGCAGCCGAGCCGCGTCCGGGTCGTGACGGGGCGCAGGCCGCGCCCCTTATCGCTCGTGTGGTCCGGATCCCGTCAGGCGGCGCGGCCCGCGCCTGTCTGCCTGATCCGTCCCGATATCCGCCGCCATGCGGCAAGAAACATCTCGATCTCATCCGGCGCGGTGTTGCGCCCGAGGCTGATCCTGATGGCACCGCGCGCCAGATCCCGCTCCACGCCCATCGCCGACAGCACCGGCGAGACGCCGACCTTGCCGCTGGAGCAGGCGGAGCCGGACGACACCGCGATGCCCTCCAGATCGAGGGCGATCAGCGCGGTCTCCGCCGCCACGCCCGGCACCGCGAAGCAACTCGTGTTGCCGAGCCGCGGTGCGCCGGCGCCGAAAACCACTGTGTCGGCCCATATATGGCGAAGCTGCCGCTCCATGCCATCCCGAAGGGCCGTAATTTCGTCCCATCCAACCAGTTCCGCCGCCGCCAGTTCCGCCGCAAGGCCGAAACCGGCGATCGCCGCGACATTCTCCGTGCCCGCGCGGCGCCAGTTTTCCTGTCCGCCGCCGGTGAGCAAGGGGGCCGGGTGCAACCCTGCCCTGCGCACCACCAGCGCGCCCGCGCCCTGCGGGCCGCCGATCTTGTGGGCCGACAGCGCCAGGCTGTCGGCGCCCCAGGCCTCCATGTCGATGGCGATGCGGCCGGCCGCCTGCACGCCGTCCACATGCAGCACCGCGCCGCTGCCCTTGAGTGCCGACGAAATCTCGCCCAGCGGCTGCAGCACGCCGGTCTCGTTGTTGGCCGCCATCACCGCCACCAGCAGGCTCTCGCCCGCCGCCGTCAGTTCGCCGACCCGCGCGCTCAGCACCGCGACATCGACGAGGCCCTGGCCGTCGACCGGGACGCTCTCGCGCGCCTCGGCCGGAAAGCGCCCGCCGGCCGCGACCGAGGGATGCTCGCTCGCCGCCACCAGCAGCCGGGTGAACCGCCGCTCGCCGCGACCGTCCTTCCAGACCGGCGACAGCGCCGTCACGTTCGCCTCGGTGGCGCCGCAGGTGAAGGTGACCTGCGCGCCCGGCACGCCGCACAGCCGGGCGACCTGCGCCCGCGCCGTCTCGATCGTGCCGCGCGCCCGCCGGCCCGGCCCGTGCACCGACGAGGCGTTGCCGGTCTGGGTCAGCACCCGGCAGACAAGCTCGGCCACCTGCGGGCGCAATGGCGCGCCTGCATTGTGATCGAGATAGATGCCGGCCCCTGACGTCATGACCCTCGTACCGTCTGCGCCGAAAACACGCCGCTCAAAACTGCTCCGCCGGACCGTCCGTCCGACAAAAAAACCGACCCGGCTGTCATCTTGCGCGATGCAATTCTTGCAATTCCGCGTGGAGATCGGTTTAAGACATCCCTATATACCACGCTGGCCGGACGGACAGATCGACACGACTGGTCGACCGGGCCGCCGACGTGAACCGGACGAGACGCGGCCTCCGCCGTCAACTTTCGAACGATTCTAAAGAAGTTGTAGGAACCAGGGCCAGCCGAGTCAAGTCGGACTACGCAATTGCCCTGAGCTTCGCAACCCCGCGCGGCCCGGCGAACGGCAAGGAAAGTTAAGGAACGAATGCCCCATGAACGAGGTGGTCCATGCCTGAAGTGATTTTCAACGGTCCGGCCGGCCGGATCGAAGGCCGCTTTCAGCCGGCGAAATCGCGAACGGCCCCCATCGCCCTGATCCTGCACCTGCATCCGCAGTTCGGCGGGACGATGAACAACCAGATCGTCTATCAGCTCTACTACATGTTCGCGAAGCGCGGCTTCGCCGTGCTGCGGTTCAACTTCCGCGGCGTCGGGCGCAGCCAGGGCTCCTTCGACCATGGCCAGGGCGAGCTTTCGGACGCGGCGGCCGCCCTCGACTGGGTGCAGACCGTACATCCGGACGCGCGCTCCTGCTGGATCGCCGGCTTCTCCTTCGGCGCCTGGATCGGCATGCAGCTCCTGATGCGCCGCCCGGAGGTGGAAGGCTTCATTTCCGCCGCTCCGCCGGCCAACCTGCATGATTTCTCGTTCCTGGCCCCCTGCCCCTCCTCCGGCCTGATCGTCCATGGCGATGCCGACAAGGTGGTGCCGTCGAAGGACGTCCAGACCCTGGTCGACAAGCTCAAGACGCAGAAGGGCATCGTCATCGATCACAAGGTGATTCCGGGCGCCAACCACTTCTTCGAGAACCATATGGAAGAGCTGATGGCCGAGTGCGGCGCCTATCTCGACAAGCGCCTCGGCGTCACCAGCGAGATGGCCTGAGCCTCAAAAACAAGCCAAACCCTTGAAACGCCGGCCGCCTTGGCCGGCGTTTCGCTTTGGGAGCCACGCCGAAATTTGCGACGGATTTTGCAAAATCCTGTCTCAAAACGGCCGAATCTTGCGACACTCGCGCAAAAGCACAGGGCCGGGCCGGAGGGCGCCCTGTGCGCCTGTCGCCGCCGGGCCGCCGCAGCGCCGGCCTGTTATCCCCCTTCCCCATGGGCAAGCGGCGCGGGTATAAGCCCCCGAACAGCCGCCGCAGCCTCCAGGAGCCGCCCATGCCCTCGCCCGCCCTCGTCTTCGATCTCGACGGCACCCTGGTCGACACCCGCCACGACCTTGCCGCCGCGGTCAACGGGGTGATGCGCGAGGAGGGCCTCGGAGAAGTCGGTCTCGACACGTTCGGACACCTCTATGGCGTCGGCGCCCGGCCGCTGCTCGCCAAGGCGCTGCTGGAGAACGGCATCGCCGACCCCGACCCGATCGAGATCGAGCGGCTGTTTCTGCGCTTCATCGCGCTCTACCGGGCCGACATCGCCGGCCGCAGCCTGCCCTTTCCCGGCATCCTGGATCTGCTGGTCGCCTTCCGCGCCGAAGGCTGGCGGCTGGCCGTGTGCACCAACAAGTCCGAGCCGATCGCCCGCCAGCTTCTGGACCATCTGAAAATGCTGGACCTGTTCGACGCGCTGGTCGGCGGCGACACCTTCGCGCGGTCCAAGCCCGACGCCATGCCGGTGCTCGGCGCGATCGAGCGCGCCGGCGCGCGGCTTGCCGGCTCGGTGATGATCGGCGACAGCCGGGCCGACATCGACGCGGCCCGCGCCGCCGGCATTCCGGTGGTCGCCGTCACCTTCGGCTACACCGCCGTGCCGGTGCGCGAGCTTTCGCCCGACGCGGTCATCGACCATTTCGACGAGTTGCGCTCCGCCCTCGACCGTCTCGGCCTCGGCCTCGCCGTCGGCTGAGCCCCGAGCCCAGGACCGGGCGCCGGCGGCGCCGGCCAGAAAGCGGACAGAAGTCGCTCAGAAGTCGGTGAGCAGCCGCGACCAGCTTTCGGACGACAGGCCTTCCGCATAGAGCAGGTCCTGTTCCACCGCCCGGTGCAAAGCCGGCAGCCGGCCGGCAACGCAGAAAAAGCCGCGATGGCGGAACGTTACGTGAGCCATCGCCTGCAGCGCCGGCATCAGGAAGGGCTGCGTCATGCCGCGGGCCTCTGCATATCCCTGCCGGTCGAGATCGGCCAGCAGCGCCGCGACGCTCTCGCGCTCCCGCCCTTCGAGACACAGGAGGTTGAGCACGGTCGCCCGCCCGCGCCCGCTGCCGCAATAGGCGGCGGCGCCGATGATCGCGCCGCCGGCATCGGTCACCAGACAGAAGCGCAGCGCTCCAAGGCCCGGATTGCTCTCCACCATCCGCATCAGCCAGGCGAACTCCGCCGGATCCCAGTCGGGACGGACGCTGAACCGCCCCAGCATCGGCCGGGCCTCGAACAGGAAGCGCGCCGGGCCGACGGCCTCAACGGCAAGGCCCTCCGGCATTCTGGCGACAAGGCGCCTGTGGCGACGGCGCAGGCCCGCATCGAGCAGTCGGAGCGGCGCCAGCGCGATCTGCCCCGCCCTGCTCCGCAGGGCGCGGTGCAGGCGCGGCACCTCGGCGGCCAGCGGCCGGAACAGGCGGCGCCACTCCAGGCTCTGGATCGGCAGCACATGCCCCCCGGCGGCCCGCCAGTGGTGGGAACTGGTCTCGACGGCCGTATCCGAGAACAGGAAATCGTGCCGCTTGCCGCGAAAATAGCGGGAGAGGCTGGCCGCCCCGCGCGACCCCGCCTCGCCGGAGGCCATGAAGTTGCACAGGAGCCGCGCCGTCACCAATTGGCCCTCGACGCGAAAACGCATCGGCACCGACAGGATCGCCGCGCGGACGGTGCCGCTCTCGTCCTCGAACACCCGGCTGCCGTTGTCGGACGACAGATGCGGGCTGCCGAAGCACAGCGCCTCCAGATAGGCCTCCAGCCCCGGCGCCTGCCGGCCGTTGCGAAAGGCGCTCGCGAAAATCGCCGCGACGCCGGCCACGTCCCGTCGTTCCATCGGCCGACTGCACTGTTGTGTCGCGCTGCGCACCATACTGCTTCTGACGATATGTCCGTGCATTCGCAAAACCGCCCTCTGTTTCCGGCGACTATGCCGGCAGGGCCTTGAACGAGACTTTATTCCGGGACCAAAAACGCCCTGCGGCCTAAAAAAATGCCGATGAAGTAAACCATTCGCAAATGCGGCCGCGCGGCGCACAATGACGCAGGCACCGTCTGCCCGATCGCGGGCGACTGCGCATTGAGACCGCAGCCGCAAGGCTGGTCGCGAAAACGATGAAGGACAGGACGCCCGCGAGCGCCGGAGGACGGCCGAAACGGCCGGGCTGCGGGAAGGACCAAAATGCGGGAAGGAATGGTGGGCGATACTGGGATTGAACCAGTGACCTTTCCGGTGTGAACGGAACGCTCTCCCGCTGAGCTAATCGCCCATGGCCTGTCGGCTGGTGAGGGGTATCTAAAGGAGCGGGCCGGCTTGCGCAAGGCGGAATTTGGACGCCTGTGGATTTTCCCCATGCCCGACGCCGGCAGCATGTCGCACCCGCGCATCGCCATGACGTTTTGTTGACCCCGCCCCGCTTTATTTCATGTCTGCCGGCATAATTTCGCCATACATGTATTCGCCGCCGTTTTTATTTGACAAGATTGACGGCTACTCACAAACTGCCCGCAAATAGAAGCAAAAACCTTCCATTGGACTAGGGGTCAGCCCCTCGCAGCCCGGGCACAGTGCGCATGGCAGATCAGACCACCTCCACCGAACAGCAGACGGTGGCCCTTATCCTTCTGGATCAGTTCTCGCTGATCGCCTTCACCTCGACGATCGAGCCGATCCGCATCGCCAACCGGGTGCTCGGCCAGGAGTTCTATTCCTGGAAGACCTATTCGGTGGACGGCAACCCGGTGCAGGCCAGCAACGGCTGCCATCTCTCGGTCCAGGGGTCGATCAACGACCTTGAGGACGCCGACATCACCTTGATCTGTTCCGGCGTCGACGTGGAGCGCGTGCCGCTGCCCAAGGAACTGGGGACGCGGCTGCGCAAGCTGAACGCGCGCGGGCGCACCTATGGCGCGGTCTGCACCGGCTCCTATGTGCTCGCCCGCTACCATCTTCTCGACGGTCGCCGCTGTACGATCCACTGGGAGAACCTGCGCTCCTTCCGCGAGGAGTTTCCCGAGATCGAGGTCTCGGGCGACCTCTTCGCCATCGACCGCAACTGCATCACCTGCGCCGGCGGCATGGCCGCGCTCGACATGATGCTGCGCGTCATCGCCATCCAGCACGGCGCCTATCTGGCGCATGAAGTGGCGGAGGTGGCGCTCTATCAGAACATGCGCTCGGGCGAGAGCGCGCAGCGCCACGATCTGGAAAGCCGCACCGGCATTTCCAACGTCAAGATCCTCGACGCCATCCGCATCATGGACCTGCATATCGAGGATCCGCTGTCCTGCCAGCAACTGGCGATGACGGTCAACCTCAGCCCGCGCCAGTTGGAGCGGCTGTTCCGCCGCCATTTCGACTGCACGCCGGGCCAGTATTATCTCAAGCTGCGGCTGGAGACGGCGCGCGACCTGCTGCGGCGCACCAACCGGCCGGTGCTCGACGTCGCCATCGCCTGCGGCTTCGCCTCCACTTCGCATTTCACCAAATGCTACCGGGAGCGCTACAACTGCACCCCGACGGAGGAGCGCCAGTCCTATTTCTGGGCGCAGGGCGGGCGCAAGCAGAGCGCCCGCATGGCCGGCCGGGCGCGACTGGTCACCTCGCACTGACCCTCCCCGCGACGGGCGGGACAAGAGCAAAGCGGCGACGGCCACGCGTCGGCGCGCGCGGGACGCACCGCCCTCGCGTTTCGTCCTCCCGCGCGCCTCTCTTTTCGTCGTCCCGGACGCAGGCGAAGCCGGAGATCCGGGGTCTATTGGCTGCCAGAGCGGCGGCGAGGACGCGCCCGCACTAGCCCCACACTCGGCCTGTCGTCCCGGTTTCGGCTTGCCTAAGACCGGACCCAGTAACCACAGGTCGCGAGGCTCAAGCTTCGGCGCTACCGCCGGGCGGTCGGAGGCTGCTGCCCTCGCACAATCATGCAGCCCAGCGGATACTGGATACCTGCCTTCGCAGGTATGACAGCCGTGGAATGGAGCGAACGCCTTCCGTCTCACATCCGCCTGACGGCGCTTGCCGTGTCCATCCCCACGAACGTTCGTGGCTCCCCGGTCCCGGATCGTCGGCCTTCGGCCTCGTCCGGGAAGACGCGGGGAGAGGCATGTGCGACAAATATCCGCTGAGGGCGCCAATGGGTCCCGGCTCTGCGCTGCGCGCGGCCGGGATGACGTCCTGAGAATGAGGCGCGACCTCACCCCATCTCGGAGCCCCCCGGTCGCGCGCAAGCACGCGCCGGTCACCCAACCCACGGATGTCACCCCGGCCGCAGGCGAAGCCGGAGAGCCGGGGTCTATTGGCTGCCAGAGCGGCGGCGAGGACGCGCCCGCACTAGCCCCACGCTCGGCCTGTCGTCCCGGTTTCGGCTTGCCGAAGACCGGACCCAGTAACCACAGGTCGCGAGGCTCAAGCTTCGGCGCTACCGCCGGGCGGTCGGAGGCTGCCGCCGTCACGCCACCACCAGCCCCGGCGGATACTGGATACCTGCCTTCGCAGGTATGACAGCCGTGGAATGGAGCGAACGCCTTCCGTCTCACGCCCGCCTGACGGCGCTTGCCGTGTCCGTTCCTGACCCCCTTCATCCTCCGGCACAGCCCCTCCCCGCGTCCTCCCGGACGGCGCGTCAGCGCCGAGCCGGGACCGGCGAGCCGAGGGCCTGTCGGCTGCGCGCCCGAACGACGCCACACGCACCGTGCCTCTCCGGTCCCGGATCGCGGCTGCGCCTTGCCCGGGACGACGCGGGGAAAGGTCTGTGCAACCAACCTCCGCTGAGGGTGCCAATGGTTCCCGGCTCTCCGGCTTCGCCTGCGGCCGGGATGACGTCCTGAGAGGAAGGCATGACCTCACATCCCCTCGGCCGTCATCAACTCTGTTGTTGGATCTGATCTCTGAGCCTTGCATTGAGGATGACGACGATCTTTCTCATGAGAGCGGCGATGGCGACGATTGGCTTCTTTCCGTTCTGGACAAGCCGTTGAT